>QMUB01000042.1 GCA_003663695.1 Thermococci archaeon
CACTTTTGATAGTGGCTTGTGAGAACGAGGTTGTTAAAAAGAGGTTTGAGAAGGTTCCCCTCAGTGCCCTTGAAAGCATAGGCGCCCTTGGTTTCCTCGGGATGGCTGCCCTTGGATTGATGGGATACACATTCTTCAAGAATGTAATAGCGAACAGCGGCTTCCTATTTGGAGGCAAAACACCCATAGGGATAAATCCGGGATATCTGAACACAGGAGGAACACTTTCCTACATGAACATATTTGTAGGTATGAAAGTCTTAGCAGGTCTTACGAGCATAATTTTGGTGTTCTTTCTGCTTTTAGGGGTGAAGGAAGATGAATGGTGACATAGTGGCTATCAACTTTCCGTTTATCGTGGTTGCCCTGCTCTTGGCACTGGGATTTTACACCATCGGCTTCAAGAGGAATCTGATAAAAGTTGTCATAGGTGTTGAGATCCTCGAAGGGGCAGTGAACATGTTCCTAGTGGCTTTAGGATATTCAAAAGGCGGATATGCTCCAATCTACACCCTCGCTCCAAAGGAATCCTTGAACAATATGGTGCTTCCGACACCTCAGGCACTAACACTAACGAGCATCGTTATAGGTGTTGCCGTCTCCGCTCTGATGCTTGCCTTTGCCGTTAACCTCTACAAGCACTATGGGACCCTTGACGTTACAAGAATGAGGAGGTTGAGAGGATGAGCAACTTACCGGCTTTAATGATAGCCGTTCCCCTATTTGGAGCATTTACAACACCTCTGCTAAAGAAGCGCTATCAGCTAGCCTCCCTCTGGGCGATAATCATCACAGGTGTAAGCGTCATTCTATCCCTTCTCCTAGCTCAGGAGGTTATGGATAAGGGAATAGTGATGTATGTCTTTGGAGCCGATAACGCTAACCTAGTGCTTCCATCGGGCTATAAAGTCCCCATAAGGATAATGTTTGAAATTGACGCAATGGGAGTATTCATGGCAATCTCCGCAACTTTAATGTCCTTCATTGGAGCTCTCTACTCGTACAGCCATGTTAAAATGGAAACAGGCTTGGAAAAGTACTATGCCCTCCTTCAGCTGCTTGAGGTCGGAATACTCGGCATGGTGCTCACAGGAGATCTGTTCAATCTCTTCGTGTTCCTTGAAATAGCGGGGATAGCAGGTTCAGCTTTAGTTGGCTTTAGGAACTACCGCGGAGAAGCAAGCGAAGCGGGAATTAAGTACCTAATAGTCAGTTCAGTTGCATCTTTGATGGTGCTCTTCTCAATTGGGCTCCTTTATGGACAGTATGGAAACCTCAACATGGCCTATCTGAGCAGGCAGATAGGCTTCAACACGGTTGACATGATTGCCCTCGGTCTGCTCTTCACATCATTTGCAATGAAGTGCGGTGCGGTTCCGATGCACTACTGGGTGCCCGATGCGTATACAGAAGTTCCGGCGGGTATAAATCCACCCCTGCTGGTTGCCACGTATGCAAGCCTCTACGCACTGTTCAGGGTGAGCTTTAGCCTGTTTGCTACAATAACATGGAATATGGCGAGAGTAGGTTGGGCAATGAGCATAATTGGAGTTCTAACGATGTTCATAGGAGTTACAATGGCGCTTGTACAGCACGATGTTAAGAGGCTCATGAGTTATCACGCTATCTCACAGACGGGCTACATGCTCTTAGGTGTGGGTGTTGGCTTGACGGTGCTCCACGATCCTCAGGCGCTCGCTTCCTATGGAAGGGATGCAATGGCTGGAGGAGTGTTCCACATAATAAACCATATCATCTACAAGAGCCTTCTCCTAATGACCGCAGGAGCTTTGTTCTATGTAACGGGGACGAGGGATCTAAACAAAATGGGAGGTCTTGCGAGAAAGATGCCCTACACGACGATAGCCTTTATAGTGGGCGCTGCCGCAATATCTGGTCTGCCTCCATTTAACGGATTTGCCAGCAAATTCCTGATATATGAAACTTCATATCGCTTGAATCCTCTGCTGGCTGTCTTTGCAATGGTAACGAGTGTCTTAACACTGGCTTCATTTGTAAAAGTGTTTGCTTCGGCGTTCTTGGGCCCACCGCTGGAGAAGTTTGAGGGCGCTAAGGAGGTTCCAAAACCAATGATAGTTGCAATGCTTATCTTGGCAGCACTATGTATACTCTTCGGTCTGTTCCCGAACGTCGTCTTAGATAAGCTCGTATATCCGGCAGTTGATGCTCTAATCAAATTTGCTCAATACCAGACATGGGGTGGTCTAGCATGAACTTCACTTTACTATCACCTTCGGGCTTTTGGAATCCTCTGCTCTGGATAGCTTTCCTCATAATATTCGCCATCATAGGCTACATAATATATGCCAGAGGAAACCCGGGCTACAAAAAGAACACCGAGCAGGTGAAACCCTATCTAAGCGGTAATGCAGAACCATCAAAGGAAGAGATAATGGTCAGGGCTGGAGATATCTACTGGGGATTCCTGGAGGCATTGAAGGGCTATTATGATGTTTTGAAAACAATGCACACAGGAGATATGAGGGACTATATACTCTGGTACCTTGGAGTGGGAGCTATAATCCTCTTCCTCTTGGTAGGAGGTGTTTGAAATGGGAAAACTGTACAGCTTTAAACGTTCCCTCTGGGTTTTCCATGCCTCAGGAGGTTCATGTAATGGATGCGATATCGAGATCATAGCCACACTAACTCCTCGCTATGATGCAGAGCGCTTTGGTATAAAACTCGTTGGGAGTCCAAGGCATGCGGATGTTCTCCTGGTCACAGGGGCAATTCCAAGGGACTTTGCCGATAAATTAAGGCGTATATATGACCAGATGTCCGACCCTAAAGCGGTTGTGGTCGTAGGAAACTGTGGAACGAGTGGTGGGCTCTTCTACGACTCCTACAACCTAGTGGGCCCAATTGACGAGATCATACCCGTTGATGTTTACGTTCCCGGATGCCCGCCGAGACCGGAAGCGATTATAGATGGGGTAGTGAAGGCATGGCTTAAAATTGAGAAGCTTGAGAAACAGCTGGAGGGAGGAGAATGACATTGAAGGCAGAAGAAATCCTGAATATTTTAAAGAACTCTCTCGGGGATGCTTTGATTGAACAGGAAATCAAAACATATTCACTAGGAGCATTAAGAAAGAGAGAATGTTCTGAGGTGTGGATTAAAATTGATAGGGGAGCATTCAGGAAGGCTGTGGAGGAAATTTTCAAGCTGGATTACCCTCATTTACACTTTATAACCGGTGAAGATGTAGGAGAAAACCTCGAAGTTATATACTCCTTTGGACTCTTTCATGGGCAACCGGGGAAAGAGATCAGTGTGGTAATTAAACTTGCCCTTCCAAAGAGTGAGCTTGTTCTTCCAACAATCACGGACCTCATGATGGGTGCAGAGACTAATGAACGTGAAATTAGAGAAATGCTTGGTGTTGAGTTTGAAGGACTTAAAAAGAAGAGGCATCTCTTCCTTCCGGATGACTGGCCCGAAGGAAAGTATCCTTGGAGAAGGGATGAGTTTGGAGTTGATGACATGATTAAGCACACCCACAAGAGCGTCAAGGAGATTAGGGGTGGTAAAGAATGACAAAGAGCCAATATTACATTCCGATAGGTCCAATTCACCCTGCATTGAAGGAGCCGATAAGGGTTGAAGCAAAGGTTGAAGGAGAGAAGATAGTTGAGGTTGATGTGAAGAGGGGATTTGCCCACAGAGGAATTGAGTACATGGGAATGAAGAGGAATGCAATTCAAGCGCTCTATCTCTCAGAGAGAATATGCGGAATATGTTCCATCTCACACCCATATGCATTTGTTGTTGGAAGTGAAAAGGCACTTGGTATTGAGGCACCTCCAAGGGCACAGTACATTAGAACGATAATTGCAGAACTCGAGAGAATACACTCGCACATACTCTGGCTTGGAGTGGTCGCCCACGAGGTAGGCTTTGATTCTCTCCTCTTCTGGACATGGAAAGGAAGGGAGAAGGTGCTCGATGTCCTGGAGCTCATAAGCGGGAACAGAATAAACTACTCCATGTACATGATTGGAGGAGTTAGAAGGGATCTCAAGGAGAGCCACATAAAAGCTCTCAAAGAGATGATAGATTACTACAGGATTTTTAACCAAGAGATGAAGAACCTCTTTTTAGCGGATCCGGTCTATAAGGCTAGGACAAGGGGAGTTGCTCAGCTCTCGAAGGAAATGGCGCTTAAGGTGAATGCAGTAGGACCAACAGCAAGAGCTGCCGGTTTAAGGATGGATATAAGACAGGATATACCCTATGATGCCTATGCGGACATAGAGGTTAGAGGTATAGTTCCTCAGGATATCGTGGGAGAGGTGTACGGAGATGCCTACGATGCCACTCTGGTGAGAATATATGAGATTGATCAGAGTGTGGACATAATAGAGTACTGCATTGACAACCTGCCCGAAGGAAAAATAATGGCAATTCCAAATTACGTTGTTCTCCTGAGCAAGATAAAGAGAACCAAGGGTGAGGGTATAGGTGCCCATGAAGCGCCGAGAGGTGAAGTCATACACTACTTCAAGTATGATGGAACTAGGGATGGTCCGGCGGTCTGGAAGGTTGTGGCGCCCAGCTATAACAACATAAACTCATGGGCTCCCCTGCTTTTGGGAGCTGAAGTTGCAGATATTCCCGTGGTTGTTGCGTACATAGATCCATGCATGTGCTGCAACGATAGGATAGCCGTGGTTAGAGACTCCAGCGGCAAAATAGTGGATAGTACGACACTCCACAGGATGGCGGTTGAAAAAACCATGAGGATTAAGAAAGAGCTGGGGGTGAAAGAATGACCCCTAATATCCTTGCATATGCCTTTGCGTTCCCTGTGCTGGGAATATTCCTGGGTCTGGTTTACAAGGGTATTGATAGACGTGTATCGGCGAGACTCACCTCGAGGATAGGGCCCCCAATAAGGCAGCCCTTCTGGGATGTTGGAAAGCTCCTTCTCAAGGAGACTGTGGTTCCAGAGAATGCCATCTCATGGTTGTTCAACGCAATGCCCTTAATAGCTTTGGCTTCATCAATGACCCTCCTCCTCTACATACCCTTTGGCGTTTTAAAGGCACCTCTGGAGGGATATGGGGATCTTATAGTGGTGCTCTATCTCCTGACCCTGCAATCCCTTGCAATGGCAATTGGAGGTTTTGCATCTGGAAGTCCCTTCTCATCCGTTGGTGCTCAGAGAGAAATGGTTCTAATGATGAGCTATGAAATGCCTCTGGCCACGGTTATAGTGGGATTTGCCTTGATTTACAGAAGCTTCTCATTGACCACAATAGCCTCAACCCCCGTTTGGAGTATAGTGGGTCCTATAGCCGGTTTAGGAGTTATAATGCTCTTCATAGCACTCCTTATAGTTACCCCAGCAGAGCTCGCCAAGCTTCCCTTCGATATTGCCGAGGCGGAGACAGAAATAGCCGAAGGTATGTTAGCTGAATACAGCGGAAGAAATCTCGCTTTGTTCTATCTCTCAGATGCAGTTAGAGGCTTTGCAATGGCGGCATTGGAAGTGGTTCTCTTCATACCCTTTACACTGAGCTCAATATTTAACCTAAACTTAACGGGAGCATCGTTATACACTGTTGAAGCCCTGTGGTTCCTCTTTAAGGTTCTAGTGGTCTATCTACTTGCAGTGACCTTGGTTAGAACATCATTTGCAAGATTCAGAATTGAGCAGGCTTCCAGGATCTTTTGGGTTTACGTGAACATAATAGCCCTCGTGGGACTCGCATTGGTATGGATGGGGGTGTGAAGAATGGTCAACAAGATGATGTTCGTGCTCTTAAAGCAGGTCGTCAAAAAACCTTTCACAAATCCATTTCCAGTGAAGCACGCTCCCAAAAATGTCACCGAGCTAATCGAGAAGGTGCAGAAAGGGGAAGTTAAGATCAATCCTCCCGTTCCCCTTCCAGAGGAAGGATTTAGAGGCAAGATACACTACGACCCCGAGAGATGCATAGGCTGCCAGCTCTGTATAAAAGTATGCCCTGCGGATGCAATGGAATGGATACCCGAGCTTAGAAAGATACGACACTATGTTTCTAGGTGCATGTTCTGCCAGCTCTGTGTGGACATATGCCCCGGAAAGAAGTTTCCAGGGGAGGAGAAGAATGTAAAAGCCCTCAGTATGAGCAATGACTTCCTCCTTGCGGACTATGACAAGTACAGTGACAACCTCATAGAGGAGCCTCCCGAAGCCAAAGAAAAAGGCCTTTAACCCCTTTAACTTTTATCTCACATGACCAACGGGGAATATGTATAGAGGGACTCCATCCGTCCCTATGACCTCCGCTACCTGCTCATCGTGAAATGCTCCAACAGCCACAGTTCCAAGACCGAGGGCTGTTGCTTCTAAATATATGTTCTCTCCAATATGTCCCGCTTCCATATGAACATACCTGTAACCCCTCTCACCGTAATAGTTTGTGGTCCTCTCATAGAATGCGACCAAAATAATATCAACGGCGGCTTTTCCCACCCATTCCTGATCCAAGGCTGCCTTTTGAAGAGCCTTTCTAAAGTCTCCTTCCTCAATGAGGGCTATTGTGTGCTCGAAGGGATCATAGTGATAGATCCCCGCCTTCACTCCTTCCACGTTTCCCACCACAATGTAGATTTCAAAGGGATATGTTGCACCGGCACTCGGTGCGCTTCTGAACTTTCTTTTCTCTTCGGTTATTCCCTGAGATGCCCATAAGAGCTGTGAAAGTTCCTCTAAAGTTAGAGGTTCATTTTTATACGCTCTTATACTTCTCCTTCTGGCAATTGCCTCTTCAACACTCATTTCCCCTTTAAGCCTCGGTTCGGGCAACTTTATGACCTCACCACTATATTCCGCTTTTTTCCTCTTTTCAATTGGCTCGTACAGGAATAGGACAGAAAACAGAATGATCACAACTACCACCACATATACAATTTTTTTGTGTTCCATGTTTATGAATTATCTTTCATCCTATTTAAGTCTTTGAAGCTTACGCATTTCATAAATCCGGTATAATTGCGATATGTGTACAGTTTTATCCTTTTTTACGAGCATTATCAAAAGCATTCTCTTTCTAACACTACCTAAACCTGTCCAGAAAAGGATATATACCCACTTGCTGAATTCATGAATGGTGATTCTCGTGAAAATCCCAGAAGACGTTAGAAAGGACATACCACTTACCCGGGAGGTAATATACTTCGATAACACGGCAACTTCCCTAACGCCCATCCCTGTAATCGAAGCCATGGATGAATATTATCTAAAATACAGAGCTAACGTGCATAGAGGAGTTCACCGTCTCTCCCAAAAGGCAACTCACGAATATGAAGAATCGAGGGAAATTGTTGCCAAATTCATAGGTGCAAAGTTTGAGGAGATAGTTTTCACAAAGAACACGAGCGAAAGCTTAAACATGGCTGCTCTCGGGCTTGAGGGAGTTTTCAAAAAGGGAGATAAAATAGTCACCACTCCCTATGAGCACCACTCTGATTTACTCCCTTGGCAGAGGCTTGCTGAAAGGCTCGGTCTCAAGCTTGAGTTCATAGAGGGCGACGATGAGGGCAACCTTGATCTGGCCGATGCTGAAAAGAAAATTAAAGGGGCTAAGCTCATCGCTGTCCAGCAGGTCTCCAACGCCCTCGGTGTCATCCACGAGGTGGAAGAGCTCGGGAGGATGGCAAAGGAGGAAGGTGCCATATTCGTGGTGGATGCCGCCCAGAGCGTCGGTCACATGGAGGTGGATGTTAACAAGCTCCACGCTGACTTTCTGGCATTCTCGGGCCACAAGGGCCCCCTGGGGCCCACGGGAATAGGTGTGCTCTACATAAGGGAGGAGTTCTTCGACACATTTGAGCCACCACTGATAGGCGGTGGAACGATTGAAGATGTTAGTCTAGGGGAGTACACACTTACTCAACCTCCAGAACGTTATGAGGCGGGCACTCCAAACATAGGTGGAGCAATAGGTCTCGCTGCTGGAATAAAGTATGTTGAAAAGATCGGG
>QMUB01000043.1 GCA_003663695.1 Thermococci archaeon
AGCTCCTGCCAAACGGGAATAAACTATCGCTGCAGCAACCCCTCCGGGGCCGCACATTGTGTGATTCATCTCTCTAAGTTCTTTAAACATTTCTCTATAATCCAGGTTCAGGATTTGTCTTATTATCCTGAAGTCCCACTCTTTTATCCTACCCAGTAAATCCCCACCCCTCGCTCTAAATGGCATGTAGCCATATGCATATCCGTAGTGTATCATATCCGTACTGGCTATGACGACGATGTCCCTTCCCAGCTCCTGAGAGGCTTCAAATATGGCTTTTCCCAGATCCTTGGCAACTTCTTCATCCTGAATACTCAAAGTTATGGGAACTATCTCCACATCCTCATCCGCTTTTTCGGATATATACTGGATAAAGGGAAGCTGAACTTCCAGGGAGTGCTCATATTTATGTGCCATGTCATCCAGATCGGCGAGGGTGGAGTGCTTTGCAATTGCCTTTGAAAGTTCAGCATCAACACGAACTTTCCCAAGAGGTGTAAGCCATTCTCCCTTTGGATAAATCGCAACGGGAGAGCCAAAACCCGCATGGTTAGGCCCCAAGAGAACGAAAGTCTCCGGAAGCCCATCCTCATAAATCACCTTAAACGTCCTCGACGCTGTGAAACCCGAAAATACATACCCTGCGTGGGGTGCAACTCCCGCGGTTATTTTTCTTTCGTTTCCTCTCTCTCCCAGATCCCCAAAGAAGTGCTCAAGCATTGTCAAAAGCTCTTTATCCCCGGGATAGAAAGTGCCCGCAACGGCTGGATATCTCATTCACACCACCAAAGGAGAATAGCATTTGAAGTTTATATGCTTTAAGATAAAAAGAGTAAAGAGTAGAGAGTGAGGGCTTTAGCCCCGTATAATTCTCATCTCAAAGTCTTCTACCGTAAACTTAAAGTCCTCCCTGCTTGAGATCTCACCCCTGTTGAAAAGGACTTCTCTAGCAAGTATCCAGTATACCAAAGCAAGTGCCTTCCTACCCTTGTTGTTTGTTGGGATTGCAAGATCAACGAAGCTCAGGAGGTTCTCAGTATCAACGAGAGCAACTATTGGAATTCCTATCTCTTTCGCCTCTTTGACCGCCTGATGATCGGCCCTTGGATCCGTAACTATGAGGACATCGGGCTCTATGAAGTTTTTGACCTGTGGATTTGTCATCGTTCCTGGGAGAAATCTTCCCGGGATGGCCCTTGCTCCTGTAACTTCCCCAAATTTTTTAACTGGTTTCTGACCGTAAAGCCTGACGCTAACAGCGAGAATATTCTCGGGGTCAAACTTAGCCAGGAACTTCCCGGCAACCTTTAATCTTTCATCCGTCTTCCGAACATCCAAAACGTAGAGACCATCTTGCCTTACCCTGTAGATAAAGCGCTCCATATCCTTTGTCTTCTGCTGGGTTCCGATATGGATACCAGCTGCCAGATACTGGTCAAGTGAAACTAAATACTCCTCCATTTTCCTTCACCCCTCAAAAGTTATTATTCTAGCTCTTTCACCCAATTCTTCAGCGACTCTAATGAGCTCGTTTATTTTAACGAGCGAGTCAATATTCAACACAACTGCCGGGCTTTTGAGCCCAACAGCCAGATGAGCCAAAGCCGGATCGGCTGACTCAAATGAAGCTTCCGCCAGTATGGGCGTTATCTTCTCTGATCTTGCATCGCTTACTATGTTATAGATATCGGTGAGCGTTCCAAAGTTTATGGGCTTTATGGAGAGCGCATTGTAGTAGCGCCTGTCCAGGATATCCTTCTCTTTAAACAGGTTCTCACCGTCTATGAATACCCCATGGGTTTCAGCCATGAGTTCAAGGTAAACCTCCTCTTCAGAGCTCAGAGGCTTGATATACGCCACGTTATGGTTCTCGATTATCTGGAGGAGATCCTCAAGATTCATATCCTCGAGCCCGATAAGTCCAAGACCGATATCAATCCCAAGCTCCTCACTTGCCCTTTCTGAAGCCTTTGAAATGTTTTCTAGAGCATATGACTTTGAAAGCTCCCTAATTTTGACCGCCGCATCCAGTGCGTCTCTTATCTCGGTTATATCCCTAACGATTGCCAGATATTTAAAATGTCCGTCGCTTCCAAATTCCACCATTGGGACGGGTATCTCCGTGCTGAATGTTCCTCCTATATATCGATATAGAGGGATTCCCTTCGAAACCGCCGCCGCCTTTGCAACAGCTATCGATATAGCTAGAGCCGTATTCGCGCCAATGTGTCCTAGATCTTCCGTTCCATCAATTTCCCAGAGGTAGCTATCTATGAGCTCCTGATCCTGGGCATCGAACCCTATTAACTCAGGGCCTATTATTTCGTCGACTTCACTAACTCCTCTATACGCTTCCACCAGATAGAGCATTGGATTGGTCTCCAGGGGGGCTGCAAAGCGTCCAAATCCTGAAGGCGTGATAACATCCACTTCTATGGAATATTTACCCCCTTTAAGCACCGAGATTCTTGAGATTACGTTGTTTATTATCGTGTCCATAGCTCCACCTTCAGCTAGTCGGTCTTATAACCGTGATTGGAATTACACCTTTTTCAAATTCCAGTATGGCTGCTTCCAAGGGTGTTATTCCCTGCGGAACTTCGATTAGCACGGGTGCTCCCATAGCTATCTGCAGAGCCCTTGCCCCTACAACCCTCGCCTTTTCAAACCTTGTGTACTTAAACATCACCATCACCTTTGCAAATTTTGGTGGGGCCGCCGGGATTTGAACCCGGGTTTCCGGCACCCCAAGCCGAGAGGATGGACCAAGCTACCCCACGGCCCCGCCAAAGAAATGTGGTTTTTAAATCTTGTACTGCATCACATCATCTATGAGCTCAACGTGACTCAGGAGCATTCTTCTGCAGCAGTATCTCTCCAAACCCAGATCATCCAGCACTTTCTCCGGGTCTTCACCTTTCTCCACACGCTCCTTGAATATGTAGTATTTATCACCTATCACCTTGCCACAGGTGAAGCACCTTACGGGTACTATCATGTTTACACCTTCTCAACCTTTTAAATTTATTAAATTTAAATCTTTCGAAAGTATAGCAAAGGAAAGGGCTCAACGATAGCTCTTCTGTCTCTTAGCTCTTGGCCCCTTTGTTGAGCGGTTCGGTTTGTGTGGCTCTGTTCTCCTTGAGTCCCCAACGAGCATTGTCCTATCATACTGCATGTATGTGTCTTTCAGTGCCATGTCATTTGTCCATTCCACGAGTGCCCTTGCGATTGCGACGCGCGCTGCCTCGGCCTGACCCATAACTCCTCCACCCTGAACTTTAACATCTATATCAACCTTGTTAACTATTCCCTCTCCCGCCAATACGAGGGGTTCCATAACAACAAAGCGGATCATCTCGGGCTCCATTATCTCTACGGGTTTTCCGTTGATCCTGATCCTACCCTTTCCCTCTCTAATCGTGGCTCTCGCAATTGCACTCTTCCTCTTTCCAGCAGTTTGGATTACCTTGACCATTTATATCACCTCAGAATTTTCCACCCAGATACTTTGCTACATCACCAACTTTAACAAACTTGGGAACCTTGAGTCTCGATATGTGAGCCTCGCTTATTGTCTCAAACTCTTTGCCTTCGAACTCCTTAGGAACACCTACGTAAACCTTCAGGTGCCTGAAGGCTTTCCTTCCTTTGTCCTTCTTCCATGGGAGCATTCCCCTAACTGTTCTCCTTACAATCTCGTCACTTCTTTTTGGATAGAATGGACCTTTCTGCGGGTTCGAGATTGACCTGAAGCTTGTTCTGCGCTTGTACTTTTCAAAGATGTACTCTTTGTTTCCGGTGATTATAGCCTTGTCAGCATTAACTATAACAATCTCTTCGCCCTCAAGGAGCATTTTAGCAACCTTTGAAGCCATTCTTCCCAATATGAGTCCTTCAGCATTGATAATCCTCATGGCTCATCACTCCATTATAATTACTCCACTACCCTTGGGGTTTCTCTCAATAAGCTCTTCAATCTTAAGAGCCTCCCCACCTGCACTCAGGATCTTGTTCCTTGCTTCTTCGCTAAAGCTCCATGCTGCAACGATTACTTTGTGATCAATTCTTCCTGCGCCCAGGACTTTGCCGGGGACTATGACAAAATCACCATCCTTGGTGTATCTGTTTATCTTGCTAATGTTAACCTCTGCCTTCTGCCTCCTTGGTTTCTCCAGGCGCCAGGCTATATCCTTCCAAATCTTAACATTTTCTTCGTTTGATTTTTTCCTTAAATACCTTATGAGCCTTCTCAAATTAATGTCAGTTGGACCCGTTCTCTTCATGAGCATTCCTCCATAACATTTTTCATCTCGCACCGTCTTGGGAGGGATAACCGTGATGGTGCGGGGGACGGGATTTGAACCCGCGAACCCCTACGGGACGGGACCCTGAATCCCGCGCCTTTGGCCAGGCTCGGCAACCCCCGCGCTATTCCGCTAATCTATGAAGTTCGCTTATAAATTTATCGCCCTTTCTCATGAGTATCTTCAGGGCGATGCTGACGATTTGCTCCACAGGAATTTCTCCATTGCTTTCAACTGTAAACACAAAGGTATCCGGAACTATCTCCTCTTTTATGAGGTCTCCTTTATATTCATCAAACTCCCTGGGGAGATAGAACGGCTTTTCTGTAATTATGATCAGTTCATTTTTGTTTTCTTCTACGGGCAATTCCCTCTTCTCTGCAATGCCCTTTAATTTCTCCCAGTTTGGAACTTCCTTGCTCACATGGATCTTGGTTAAGTACTTGTAGTAAGCAATCCCCGGCTGCCATTTTGCATGCTCCCTTCCGCGGCCAAGCCTCGCGTATGCGTTAAACATGACCCTCTGTCCTTCGGCGAGCTTGACTATGGGTATATCCGGATTTGCAGGTTTAATATCGGGGTCATCGCTCTTCAAATCTCCCGAGTACACCACGCCAGGACCTTCAGCCTCAAGTGAAAGGGTCACGGTATACTCGTCCAAATCCAGCGAATCAAGTTCAAATCTATCTACAGGCGTTGTTAGAGGAATCAGACCCAGGCGGTGTGCAATCATCTCATCAAACAGGGCGGAATTGTTCTCATAGAACTCCACTTCATCAATTGCAAAAGTTGGAACCTCGGCAATTATAGTTCTCCTCAATGCGTTTGCGAAGGCTACATCTACTCCCCAGATAATAAAGCGAACCGAATCCTCTCCCCTTTTAAGAATTTTAATTTTCATCGCTCTCACCAAAAAAAGAAGTTGTAAGGGTCAAACCCTTCTGCCTCTCCTACCGCCTTTCGGTCTCGTACCATCGTGCGGTATTGGAGTGGCATCCTCAACTCTTCCTATCCTGAGACCCGCCCTTGCCAGAGCTCTAATAGCAGCTTGAGCACCCGGTCCTGGAGTCTTGCTCTTGCTCCCTCCCGGAGCTCTGACCTTTATGTGAACACCGGTGATGCCCTTTTCCAATGCTTCTTCCGCCGCCCTCTTAGCTGCCATCATTGCGGCGTATGGTGATGGTTCATCCCTATCCGCTTTAACCACCATACCACCGCTGCACTTTGAGATGGTCTCAGCACCTGTCAAATCGGTTATATGAATTATTGTATTGTTGTAGGAAGAGTAAATGTGAGCAACTCCCCACTTCTCCTTTTTCTTTATGTTGATCTCATCACTCATTGTGCCTCACCCTTTTGAGCCTGTTCGATCATCATCCTCTCAGGATGCTGGGCATTTGCAAATGGTGAATTCTTAACGTAGGATATTGTTTCTTCCTCTCCCCTGAGCACTAGATAGCTGGGAGATCTGATAACCTGTCCGTTAATCTCTATGTGCCCGTGAACTATTAACTGTCTCGCTTGCCTTGGAGTTCTGGCAAAACCTCTCTTGAAGACGAGTGTTTGAAGTCTTCTTTCTAAGATATCCCCAAGCGTTAATGAAAGGACATCATCAAGGCGTGCCTCTTGAGGAAGCACTCCAAGTCTCTTCAATCTCTGGAGGAGCTGTTCCCTCTCAACTTCAGCCTGCTTTCCACGAGCGGCAAGCAAACGCCTAGCCCTTCTTCTAAAGTTCCTGAGCTGTGTCTCATGCTTCCAAAGTTCCTTCTTGTTCTTCAGAGCATACTTCTGCATAATGTCCTTCTCTCTATCAATCCTCTCCTTAATCCAGGGATGAGAGGGAGTCTCATACCTCTTCCTCTGTCTTTTAGGGTCTCCCATTTACACCACCTCACTTCCTTCTCCTACTAACTCCCAAAGTAGCACCGTGTCTAAAGTGCGCCCTAGTCCTCTGTCCTCTAACAGGCAGACCAAGCTGGTGTCTGATACCCCTGTATGATCTCAATCTCATGAGTCTGTTGAAGTCTTCTCTCCAGTACATGGCGAGCTTTGCTCCAATTAAGTGCATGCTTCTTCCTGTCTCGTAGTCCTTCGGTCTGTTAACAGCCCACTCGGGAATTCCATGGGCAAGGGGATCACTTAGCACCGCCTCTATCTTCTTAACATCCTCGTCCTTCATATAACCGAGTTTTTGGAATGGATCCAGACCAGCTGCCCTGCAGAGCATTGTTGCAAAGTTTATTCCTATACCTTTAATGCCTGTTAAAGCCCACCTAAGCTGCTTATTTCCGTCCAAATCCGTTCCAGCGATACGCACGATGTGTCTAAAGTCTGCCATTATAATTACACCTCCAACGAGTTAATCCTTCTCAAGGATTTTGGCGCCGGGACGGGGATTTGAACCCCGGTGGGCAAACGCCCACGGGCTCTCAAGGCCCGCGCCATCCCAGGCTAGGCTATCCCGGCATAGATTCTATAGCCGCTACCCTTCGATAGCTCTCTCACATCTTTAAAGGTTTGCTCCATCAAACCCTTAATATATTTTGCGCCTTGATTTGTGCGAATGACAAGCTGAAGTAAGCCTCCATCGTAGAGATGCTTAGGAGCATTTATAACTATTTCCCTCAGCACCTCTTTGCCCGCATGCACGGGAGGATTTGTTAGTATTGTGTTGAACCTTTCATTTGCAACGGGTTCATAAAGGTTTCCCCACCGCACCTCCCCATTCTCCACATTGTTGATTTTTAAATTTTTCCTTGCTATGCTGACCGCTCTTCTGTTCACATCCACCATAACCACTCTTTTTACAAAGCGCGATGCCACTATTCCTATTACACCATAACCACACCCGAGATCCAGAAGCTTCCAGTCCCTGCTAAAAATCGCACTCTCCAGGAGAAGCTTGGTTCCTAAGTCGAGCTTTCCAAAGGAAAAAACTCCGCTCGCTGTGATAAATTTAAAGCGCTCTCCCCTCACCATAACATCAATGGTTTTCGTTTTCAATGGAACGTTCGGGTTTTCGGAGTAGTAGTGGCTCATGGAGGGAAGTAAGAAAAGGGGTTTAAAAAGGTAAGGGAAAACATCATTAATGACGTTAAAATGAAGGTTAACTTACGCTGGTGCCTATCCTGCAAGAGGTGCTACCACATCTTTGGATACCAATCCCTGGGCATGAGCACCTTCTCCACATCAACCGCTATACCCTTCCTCTCATTGAACATTTCTCCACTGGTCATCTTGGCTTTTCCAAGGGCAACAAGCTCATCTTTGAGCGTCATTATAGCCACAAGGTCGCCGCGCTTAATGCCTTTGTGAAGCTTAACAACTCCCGGAATCGCCAGGTTCGCCCCATAGGTTACGGCAGCAACCGCTGAGTCCCTAATCCACACCTTGGGCAAGTGCTCAACCGCTTTCTCCATTGGTTGGATTGCTTTTCTAAAGTAATCCTCTATTCCATCGTCCTTCCAAAAGTGATAGGCATCGATCAAATCGTGGAGCGTTACGAGGGTTTCATCCTCCTTGAAGGGTCCACTCCTCGTCCTCCTAAGCTCGGCCATGTGAGCGCCTACTCCCAAAGCTAGGCCTATATGGTGGATGAGCGACCTTATGTATGTCCCGGCTTCGACACCAACCCTGAAGAG
>QMUB01000044.1 GCA_003663695.1 Thermococci archaeon
CTATGGCTATCCCCTCAATGCCGTGTTTGTACGCAATCTGGAGGCTTTCTTCGAGGGCTTTTATAACTTCATGGACAGGGTCTTTGAAGTCCTCAACTTTCTTATGGGCGCAGACTATTACGGGAACGTCGTACTCCTTAGCTACTTTAGCCATGTTTTCGTCGCCTTTTAGGCCACTCACGTCGTTTATTATGTCTGCCCCAGCTTTTAACGCTTCTTCCGCTACCCTCGCGCTCGTGGTGTCGATACTTATTGGCACATCAACGTGCTCCCTGATTGTTTTAATCGCCCAAACTGCCCTCCTAACTTCCTCTTCAACTGGAATTTGAGTCTCCAAGTATGGTGCCGTTGATTTTGCACCAACATCTATGAAGGATGCTCCATCTTCAACCATCTTTAGAACCGTCTGGATGAGCTCTTCTTCGCTCTGCTTAACGCTTCCTTTAAAGAAGCTCTCCGGTGAAACATTTATCACTCCCATGACTTTTGGCTTGCTTAGGTCAACACCTGCAAAGCGCATGAGCATCACCATGAGATATATGTTGATAAGTTTTTTGAGTTGTCTTTTAGCTCTAAATCTCCAAATAAAAATAAAAGTTTTTCAGAACTCCAAATCAAACTCTTCCTCTATCTCTTCTTCCTTCTGCAGGACATTGTAAAACATGAATCCACCAATAGCTTGAAGTGCAATTGAAAGTGCTTGGAATGGAGCACTTACAAGCTGCAGAACTAGCTGAGGTATGAATCCTGAGCTTCCAAGGAATGCAATTCCTCCAAATGATGCTGGAATGATGGAAATCAGGATGATGGCTAGAGCCAATAATAACCCAAAGCCAAGTGAAGAGAGCTTTTTCCTCCATGCTAATCCTATGACCCCGAAAGCTTCCCCCATGTTCCCCTTTATCACATAGGCAGGAACTGCAGTTACGGTTATCGTGAACACATAACCGATTACCGGAAGCATCACTATCAGCAGGAGAAACACTCCCAGTATGGTTATATCCGACTTCATGGCTATCCCAAGGGCTATTAAGAGGATTCCGGGAAGAAATGCCATAAACGCTATCAATGCTGCGGCTATGTTTATTAAAATTCTAATAACCACAACAGCGGGCATCTTCTTTGTCCCTTCAATAAGAAGGGAACCCAAGGAGTATATCTCACCACTCGAGTTCAGGAGAGCTCCCTTTATGAGGGCATAAATTGCTATGCTGGCTATCACAAGTTCAATCAGTCCGCTGATGGAGGTTCTCTTCAAGAGTGTCATCAGCTGGCTTTCCTGCATTAGATTACCATACTCTTCTATTATAACATTGCCCTCCTTTTCGAAGTTTTGAAAACCCATTGGAGTCATTGGAACATCTTTGAGCATGTAAGCGTTTATAGGAGCCATTATCAGGGCGACGAGGAGGGGTATCAGGAGGAGTTTTGGGTTTCTCGTTATGAATTCAATTGTTTTTCCAAATGCTTCTATGGCACTCATCAACACCACCATAATTAGTAAAGTTTTTAGGTTTAAAAATCTTTTTGAGCTCATCCTATACACTTTTAAACACTCCACGAGTTTAAAACAACACAGATATAAGGGTTAAGCAAAAAAGTTTAAAGAGCGTAGGTGAGAATCATGAAGGCAATCTATAGAGAAATGTGCCCAAACTGCGAAGAGAGAATAAGCGATGAGCGCTTGATAATCAAACATCCATGTGAGAAATGCCTGAATGATGAGGTTTCTGTAGATGAATATTTCACTCTTCTCAAAAGCGTAAGGGATTCTCTTGCATTGCGTGGTACTCTAAAGGAATGGGAAGAACTTTATCGGGTTGAAAGTCAGCTTAAAGAAGTGGAGTCGCTTTTTAATAGAACCACCGGCTATCACTTTTGGAGTGCCCAAAAGACATGGGTGAGGCGTTTAATAAAAGGAAAGAGCTTCTCTATTATAGCTCCAACAGGGATGGGGAAGAGCGTTTTTGGAACATTTATGGCAGTGTATTATGCATCAAAAGGCAAAAGGAGCTATATCGTTCTCCCAACTACTCCCCTCGTCAAGCAGACGATAAGAAGAATTCAGGAGTTTGCTGAAAAAGCGGGAATTAAGCTCAATCTTGTCTATTATCACGGTGAACTTAAAAAGAAAGAGAAAGAAGCCATGAAAGAAAAAATTGCCAGAGGAAATTTCACCATTCTCATAACTTCGGCACAGTTCCTAGCGAGAAAGTTTGAAATGCTCAAGGAGAATCGCTTTGATTTTATCTTCGTTGACGATGTGGACGCCTTTTTAAAGGCTTCAAAGAACATAGACCGCTCCCTTCTCCTTCTTGGGTTCAACGAGGAAATGATCCAAAAGGCGTGGCAGCTCATTAGATTGAGAAAACAAATAGGAAAACTCCTGAGGGGCAGGGAGAGTGAGAAAAAGCAAGAAGAACTCAGAAATACCAATGGCGAAATAAGCAGAGTGGAGAATGAAATTAAGGAGTTCATTAAAAATCATGAGAATGAGATAGGAACCCTCGTCATAGCTTCGGCAACTGGGAGAGCAAGGGGGGATAGAATAAAGCTCTACAGAGAACTCCTAGGATTTGAAGTTGGAAGTGGAAGGAGCGCCCTCAGAAACGTGGAGGATGTTTATTTAATACCCTCAAAGAGCATCGAGGAGCATCTGGAAGAGCTTCTCCCAAGACTGGGCAGGGGAGGCTTAATATTCGTTCCAACTGATCAGGGAATAGCATATGCCGAAGAGCTCGCCCAGAAGCTAAGGGATAAGGGGTTCAATATTGAGCTGGTCTCGTCTAGGAGCAAAAAAGCCCTTGAGAAGTTTGAGAGAGGCGAAGTTGATATACTCATCGGCATGGCCAGCTATTATGGTTCCATAGTCAGGGGACTGGATTTACCCCATTTAATCAGATATGCCATCTTTACAGGTCTGCCCAAGTTTAAATTCAGCATGAATCTGGAACATCCAACGATCTACCGTATCTTGGGTTTGATCAGCGGGATATTTGACTTTTTGAGCGATGATGATAGAAGGGAGGGTGAAAAAATATATGCAAGGCTTAGGCGGCTTATCCAAACAATGCCACAGTACGAGCTCTTAAAAATTGAGGAGGCACTGGCAGAGGGTTTGCCCCTGGAGGGATATCACAATCATGTTCTTGAGGTTTTCAAACAGGCTGTTGAGTTCTTAAGGAATGTGCTCAAAAAGGAGGAGGTTCTCAAAAAAATCGAAGAAGACCCCTTTGTGAGCCTCCATAAGGAGGGAGAGACGCTATACATAGAAATCCCTGATGTTAGAACATACATACAGGCTAGCGGAAGAACATCGAGGCTCTTCGCGGGTGGAATTACCAAGGGTCTGGCAATATCAATCGTGGATAACTTAAAGATTTTCAACGGCATGAGGAGACAGCTGAAGTGGCGCTTCCCCGAATTTGAGTGGAAGAGTCTTGAAGAGCTTGATTTGGAGAGTTTACTCAGGGAGATCGACGAAGACAGGGAGAAGGTAAAAGGTGTTATAGAGGGAAAACTGGTCTATAAAAAGCTTGATCTGGTGAAATCCTCACTTTTGATTGTAGAATCACCCAATAAAGCCCGAACCATAGCGAACTTCTTTGGACAGCCAAGCAAGAGGAGAATCGGAGATTTGACAGCTTATGAAGTGAGCACGGGAGATAGAATGCTCATAATACTGGCTAGCGGTGGGCACATGTTTGATCTAACCACGATGGAAGGATACCATGGAGTTGAAATCAGAGACAACAATGGAAAACTCTTTTTTGTTCCCATATATGATACCATAAAGCGCTGTCGTGATTGTGGCCATCAGTTTGTGGACTGGGAAGAAAAAGGGATCTGTCCAAGGTGTGGCTCGAAAAATGTACGGGATGCACTCCAAAATGTAAAAGCCATGCGTGATCTTGCTCGGGAAGTTGATGAGGTTTTAATAGGCACCGACCCCGATGTGGAAGGAGAGAAGATAGCATGGGATATAAGAAACGTCCTGAGTCCCTATACCCCAAACATAAAACGCATAGAATTTCATGAGGTCACGAGACCCGCCATTCTCAGGGCGATAGAAAATGCGAGGGATATTAACGAGCAGAGGGTCAATGCACAGCTTGTGAGGCGTATAGAGGATAGATGGATAGGATTTGAGCTCAGCAAAATACTGCAAGAGGTCTTTGAAAATTACAACCTATCGGCGGGTAGGGGTCAGACACCGGTTTTAGGGTGGATAATCCAGAGGTACAAAGAATTCAATGAGAGCAAGACGAATTTTGTGGCATTAACCCTCGAAAATGACCTGCACGTTCTTTTGGAGGGTGTGAAAGAGGATGTGGAAGAGGTCGTGGTTGAGGAAGTTGAGCTCGAAGAGAAGAATGTCAACCCATATCCACCTTATACCACGGATACAATGCTCCAGGATGCCTCGCGCTTTTTAAAGCTCTCAGCACCTCAAACGATGAGACTGGCACAGGATCTCTTTGAACTGGGTTTAATCACATACATGAGGACTGACTCAACCCACGTGAGTACAGCGGGGATAGGGATAGCGAAAGAGTACATAATCGATGAAATCGGCGATGAGTACTTCAAACCGAGGCCCTGGGGGGAGGAGGGTGCCCATGAATGTATCCGTCCCACACGCCCTCTGGACACAGGTAGATTGCTCCAGCTGGTCAAGGATGGGATTATAATACTCGCAAAGCCCTTAACGAGGAACCACTTCCGTCTATATGATATGATATTCAGACGTTTCATGGCTTCTCAAATGCCTGCTGCAAAAGTCCTCTACGAAAGGGCACTAATTGACGCAAAAATAACGAAAGCACATGTGGAAGGTTACGTTGAGGTGCTCTACGATGGATGGAGCAGAATAAAACCCCTACCAATGTGGAAGATTCCAAAGCTGAAAACAGGAGAGAAGCTTAAAGTCAGGGAGATAAAGAAATGGAAGGCACCAAAAGTTCAGCTCTACACCCAGGGAGATATAATAGCCATGATGAAGGAGCGCAAGATAGGAAGGCCCTCGACGTATGCAAAGATAGTCCAGACTCTGCTCTCCAGATACTATGTTATAGAGACAAAGGGACGCAAGAGACTTGTTCCAACGGAACAGGGGATCAAGGTTTATCATTATCTCCTGAGCAAATACAAGGACTTAGTAAGTGAGGAAAAAACTAGAAAACTTGAAGAAATCATGGATCTAATCGAAGCCGGAAAGGCTGACTACCAAGAGGCATTAAATGAAACGTATAATGAGATCAAATATTACATAAAGGGATAAATATCACGAAAGTAATGAACATCTAGAGCATCTCTTGTTCCTATTTTTTACAATAGTAATTTCATATTCCTTTAAAAAGTTAGCATTGGGCGACCATAAGGCTTAAATTTGATAATAGTAATATAATTGTATAGCCATGCAACTTCCCTAATATCCCATATTAGTATTTCACGATTTTGTCATCTAGATAACATAATAAACTATGTAAAGTATAGAAACTTTTATATAGGTGTTTAACCAGATAATTGACAGAAATATGGTGGTGGTAAAAAATGGTAAAGGACAGGATGGTAGATCTTTTACAAGAGCATTTTGAACTAAACTTATACGAAGCTAGGGCATATGTGGCTTTGGTAGCCTTTGGTGTTTTGACCCCTGCCGAGCTTGCAAGTGTCTCCGAAGTCCCTGCTCCAAGGACATACGACGTTTTGAGGAGCCTTGAGAAGAAGGGCTTCGCTATCGGACAGCCAGGAAAAGCCAACAAATACAGGCCCGTTCACCCAACGAACATACTTGAGAAATTCATTGAGGACTGGCAGGAGCGCATAAAAGACGAGCTTGAAGCTAAGAGAAAAGCCAAGGAAGAACTTATAGAGCTTATGAAACCCTTGATCGAGACAGAGATTCCGAAATACGGTGTTGAAAGAGTTTGGGTTGTCAGAGGAATAAGGAATTCCACACTCAAAACAAGAGAAATGCTTGAAAGCGTTGAGAAGGAGATACTCCTGGCCGACGATGGATTCCTAGCCTCCAATTTGGAAGACGACTTAGCCAAAGCTGTAGAAAAAGGCATTAGCCTGAAGCTTGTTGTTACAGCACCAGTGCTCGAGAGATTGAAGCTCAGCAAACTTATGGATCTCTACAAGAATGGCAAGATTGAACTCAGGGTAATAGACAAAATGGAGCTTCCAATGATGATATGCGATGAGGAGGTCTTTTTTGCACTTGAGGATCTCGCAGCAAGATACTTCAACTACGAGACCCAGATCTGGATCAAGGATCATAGAGTCGTTGATCTCTTTAAGAGCAGGTTCAATGAATACTGGGAAAAGGGAAAGAAAGTTTGATTTTCTCTTTTAAATTTTAGAAAGAGGTGGATCCGTAAAACTCCTTTTCGAGCTTCTTTTCTTCCTCGCTGACCTCCTTAATCTTCCAGTATATCTTTCCTTCTCTTTCGAAGCTCTCAACTTTTCCCTGCTCTGAAAGCCTCATCAATACTTTTCTAACTTCCAGAACTTTTAGATTCGTTTTTTCTGCAATTCCTTCAACTGTAAGTCCCTCTTCTCCTTCCAAACTTTCTAAAACTTTCAAATGTTTCATTCCAATCCCTCCAATTTCTTATAATGTTCGAGAATCCTAATTAGTCTTTCGATTATCTCAAGGTGCTCCTTCATCTCCCCGGGATCTTCAGGCAGGTTATTTATGAGGATTTTTATTCTCTCCATTAAAATTTCTTCTATACCGCGCATCTCCTTCTTTCTCTGCTGTTCCCGATACTCACACACAGGACAAAAAATTCGACCGTTCTTTTCAAAGAGCGGAGAACCACACTTAGGACAGTGCTTGTCGAGCATTTTTGCACCTGAAAGCAGTAGGGGGGCTATTATCTTCCTAATCTCCTCACTGGTCAGTGCCATACTCATTCCTCCGTCAAAAGTCTATAAACATCGATAAGGGCTTTCTTTCCCAAGCGGGACCTTCTTATTTTATCGGATATCTCAGCTATATCAAAAGCTATTATTCTAAAGTTTTCTTTTATGGCATTCAAGATCTCCAAGAGTTCTTCTGCATTTAATTCACCATGTTGAAAGCGTGAAATTTTATATTCGGGCTTTAAAACATCCAGATCAACCGTTAGATATATTTCTTCCCCTAAATACTTCTTGGCTTCTTTTATAACCCTCTCAACCCCATGAACTTGCAGGTTTACGTATCCCTTCCATCCTCTGTTCGTCTTTCTGCTTCTGTTCAGCGCAGGGAAAATTTTCACTCGCCTATCCCACAGCTGCGTTCTAGGAGTGGAGGGTATCATAAGGGTGGCTCCTATTACTGCCGCTCTGTTTATAACCTTCTCTTCGAGGGCAAATGCAAGCCAGGACCCGTGATCCAGATAATCATGCATGAGGTCCGTATGAGCGTCTATGCTTAGTACACTTCTCGGTCTGAGCTTCTTTAAGATGCCATATGTTGCAAGGTGCTCTCCAATGATGTAAGCATTATCCAGAGGGAGGCTTGAGGGCAGCAGTTCCACATTATTTGATTCAACAATTATGTAATTGTCTAATAAATTGTTCTTTTTGAGCAGATTTAAAACGTAAAGCACCCCTTCTTTGCTGGGCTTCTCCCCAAAGGGTACAATTGTGGTCATGATCTCACCAGATTTAAATCATTTTAAAAGCTTTTAAACTTTAGCAAAGAGCTTTTGTTGGTGATACTATGGAAAGGTACACACTCCTAATAAAAGCGCCCCATGGTTATAATGTTGAAAAGATAAGCGAAAAAGTTAGAGAGTTTGTGAAAAACAATTTTGGGAACGAGGTGAAAGTGGAAGTCTACAGATGCATAGGGCTAACCGTGGATATAGTGATTCTATACAAAAATGGCATTGTTCTAATAAGACGTAAAAATTATCCTTATAAGAACTATTGGGCTATCCC
>QMUB01000045.1 GCA_003663695.1 Thermococci archaeon
GGATCTCACAAAAAGGATATTTTCAAATCTCAAAGAAGAATTGGGCGATTTTTCTTGATATTTGCATGGTAATCCCCTATTACATTTTCTTTCGAAAGCCTCGGGGCGGGGATGCGGTAAACAGCCCAACGGGCCCTAAACCATCGAAACCCTCGCAAAGGGGAGGAGGTCAGATAGTGAAGAACGCTACATGGCTGTACAGCACCTATGCGAGCCACGGCTACCTTATAAACGTGCCCTCCGGAGCGGAGGTCATAACAGTCCAAGGCAATGGAGCTACTCCGGACTATAACAGGCCAAGCACAATAGCATATGCCTTTGGAAAGGGAAGGGTTGTTGCGACGGGTCTCACCATAGAATACAGCGTTGCACGCAGGGGTCCTGAGTGGAAGGTATTTTTCAAAGCACTTCTCAAGGAGAATCTTGAGTTCAGCACTCCAAAACCCAAACCAAAACCCTCAGGGATAAACTTCATAGCACTCAACTTCTTCTACTACAGGCAGTACAACAAGATGATGGAGAAATTCAATGGCTTGTACACGAACTCAACGGAGCTCGGGATAAGCAACGAGACACTGGCGGATGCAATGAATCATAAGCTGCTTGCGGAGGAGAGCTATGCACAGGCAGAAGAATATGGTCCCGTGATAGCAAATCTTCAAAGGATAGCTGTTTTTACCGCATTGAGGGATGCCTCCTTGCACATAAAGGAAGCCGTTAGGATACTTGAGGAAGGCATCACAACCTGAACCATTCCTCTTTTACCATACTTTTTTAAAGCTTAAACTTGAGATTCAAAGCGATGATCGAGGTTAGAAATCTCTGGCACATCTACGATGGGAAGAAGGAAGCCTTAAAGGGGGTTAGTTTAACCATCGGAAACGAGATAGTCGCACTGGTAGGTCCCAATGGCTCAGGGAAGACCACGCTCGCGAAGCACCTAAACGGGCTCTTAAAGCCAACCAAGGGGGAGATTTTGGTTGACGGGCTTGACACGAGAGAGCACAGCGTTGCGGAGCTTTCGAGGGTTGTGGGTTATGTTTTCCAGAATCCCGAGAACATGTTCTTTGAGGAGAACGTTTTCAAAGAGGTTTCCTTCGGTCCAAAAAATCTTGGGTTGAGCGATGAGGAAGTTGAGGAGAGGGTTAGATGGGCTCTGAGAGAGGTAAACCTTGAGGGTTATGAGGATAGACATCCCTATTCATTGAGCGGCGGCGAGAAGCAGCGTTTGGCTATCGCATGTATCCTCGCAATGAAGCCCAAGTATCTTGTTCTTGACGAGCCAACCACAGGACTCGACGAGAAGGGTGCTGAGAGTGTTAAAAAAATTGTCAGGAAGCTCCACAGGGATGGACATGGAATTCTCCTCATAACTCATAACATGGAACTCGTTCTGGAGCTCACAGATCGTGTGATACTTCTCTATAATGGTGAAAAAGCTTTTGACGGCGGCGTTAAGGACTTTTTTGAGCTCAATTTGAGGGATTACTCTTTGGATAAACCTGCTCTCCTAAAGATATCGTCATCCCTGGGTCTTGGCTTTTTCAGAGATCTGGAGAGTTTTCTTGATTCAGCGTTAAGGAGGGTATCACAATGATTTCAAGCTTCTACGTTGAGAGGGACTCATTCCTTCACAGCCTTGATCCAAGGGTCAAATTAGTGGCATCTTTTTTGGGGATAGTCGCGATGATCCTCTTCAACAGTCCCTATGCACTTCTCCCCCTGTTTCTGTTTATCCTCCTGTCCCTGAGGTTCCTTGGAAAAATAGGCTTTAGAGAGCAGTGGCAGGTTTTGAAGCCCTTGGTACCTCTCATGATAATAACCATGATTGTGTGGCCCTTTATTTTAAAACCTCCTCTCTTCGGACTGTTTTTTGGTTTTGGCTATGCCCTGAGGCTGGGAGCTCTAGGCTTGATAACATTTTCCCTGCTGCTCACAACAAAGCAGAGGGATCTTATACTGGGCTTTATAAAATTAAAAATGCCCTATGAGATCGGTCTCACCCTCACCATAGCCCTCCGTTATATACCCACGCTTTACACCCTCACCATGACGATAATGGATGCCCAGAAGTCGAGGGGGCTGGAACTTGAAAGGGGGAACTTTTTCACCCGTGTTAGAAAAACGATCCCGGTTCTTATTCCATTGATAATTTCCTCTATAAAGACGGCTCATGAATTAAGCATAGCCCTGGAGAGCAGGGCATTTGGCACGAAGAAGAAGAGGACTTTTCTCCATGACATTAAGATGGAGCTGAGGGATTACATCTCTTTGACTGTGATTCTGGGACTCTTCATAGCTGCTGCGGTTCTGAGATATAAATACGGCGTTGGGTATGTTAGAATCTAGTGAACTACCCCGCCCTTACGGACGGGGACTTCCCGCCTGATGAGTTAAAGGAGGAGTTTTGCCTTTGCATCTATTGGGATGCTGTGCTCTCCGATATTCTTGAGGAAGAGTGGTGGTGTCTTCAGGAGGCTCAGGTTTAAGCGATGATGTCCCCTATAGGAGGAGGTTCTCAAAACCATGAGGTACTCGAAAATTTCAGGTGTCAGGAAAAACCTTCGGAACTCGGCGTTTAAATTGAGTTCGTTGATCTCAAGCGTGTTATGGGAGACTATGGTGTAGAGTCCCTTTCTATCAACAAGACGCCTCAAATCAATCAGTTTTCCCTTCTCAAGTCCTTCAAGAATTCCGAAGTTTGATACAAATACGAAGGAATCGTCCTCCACAACTTCGAGGGCGCTTAAGAGCTCATCCAGGGTGTATATTTTTCCCAGGAGGACATCACCTTTGCCGCCGAATTTGTTCAAAAGCTGCATTGAAAAGCCGTTCGTGGGCTCAAGATAGTAAGCGGGCTTTTCGAGGGATAAGGCATTTGCTATGGAGGAATATTGGAGAATTGCCTGAGAAAAGAGGTCGGTGGTTATAACACCGGCAAGACTCCCGCTCTCCAGCTCCCCGACTAAGGGGGAGAGCTCTTCGACCAGCGCGATTTTAACTTCCTCTTTGGGAACTGGTTTGAAGAACATGTTCATCATTGGGAGTTATACCTCACCATATTTATATTTTGCGAAGAAAACGAGATGCCAATGGGAATCAGCCTAAAAGATCAAAGGAATGCCATCATGGAAATTCCGACTGCAACCGCCATAATGATTGCAATCACGATCGCTATAACTATTGCAAAGAGCCATGTTATTACCGCTTTCCCCCAGTCCGTATTGAAAACTGTTTTAATTATCCACAAAAATGCTATTAATCCGCCTATGAATGGTATCAATCTCCCGAGTATCGCGGCTAGTGCTGCTATAAAAGCCTTGCCAAAGGTTGCATCTTCAATCTTCGCAAATTTTGCTCCAAACCACAGGAACACCGCGTCCACAGCAATCATTATCAAAAACATAACCACCGCCATTGCCCCAAAAGCCCCGAACATTCCCATCGCTCCAGGCTTCCCCATGTGCCTAACTTCTTTATATCCCCATGCCCCTTTTTGGATGATTGTTGACTGGATAATGGTGTAATTTCAACCTCTCTACAGGATATCCGCTCGCCCCGACAGTGCCCACAAAGCTTTAAAAGAGGGCTTAAAATCTACTAATGAAAACTTAAAATTGGGTTATGGGGTGGTGGAGATGAGAAAATTGGCCCTCCTGCTGATGGTGATTCTTTTAACAGTGCCCGCTTTGGGCTGTGTGACTCAAAAAACAGGTTCCAACACGAAAGAAGAGCAAAAACTCGTCATATATGCCTATGACAGCTTTGAGAGCTGGGGACTTGCGAACGCAACAATTCCAAAGTTTGAAAAGGAATATGGTGTTAAGGTTGAGCTCGTGACCCTTGGGGATGCGGGTTCTGTGCTGAACCGTCTTATACTTGAAAAGGACAACCCAAGAGCGGATATCGTGATAGGGATAGATAACAACCTTCTCTACAAGGCAATTGAGGCGGACGTTCTGGAACCTTACAAACCGAAGAACATAGATGCTGTCCCTGAGGAGCTGATATTTGACCCTACATACCATGTGGTCCCCTTTGATTACGGTTTCGTGGCTATGGTCTACAAGAGGGATGAAGTAAAGAGCCCGCCTCAAAGTTTTGAGGATTTAACAAAGCCCGAATGGAAAAACAGCATAATCTTGGAGGATCCAAGGACAAGTTCAACAGGGGCGGCATTTCTCCTGTGGACAATAGCTGTCTATGGGGATGACGGTTATCTTTACTACTGGGAGAAGCTCAAACCCAACATATATCAAATCACCAAGGGATGGGATGCTGGATGGCAGATGTGGGATAATGGTGAGGCACCCCTCTTCCTTAGCTATGCAACAGACCCCGCTTATGACGCATATGCAAACAACAGGGAACCAGATGTTGGTGCCGTAATCTTTAAAGAGGGAGGTTACCCCCAGATAGAGGGTATAGGTATTGTGAAGGGTGCAAAGCATGAGGAGCTTGCGAAGAAGTTCATAGAGTTTGCCTTGAGTGAGGACTTCCAGAAGGAGATACCCCTTACAAACTGGATGTTTCCGGTCAACAAGAACGTCCAGCTCCCCGATGTTTTCAAATACGCCGTTAAGCCCCAGAAGATGGTAACGCTGGATCCAAAGGAGATAGAGAAGAACTACAGCAGATGGATAAATGAGTGGACCGCTTTGATTGTGGAGGGCAAGAGCCCGGAAGAAATAATTAAGAGCAGGGGCTAATACCTCCGGTATCTCCTTTCATTCTTTGGAACTTTTTTCGTTAATATCCCACTCTCTTTGAATTGATCCAGGAGAATGGAGACCTTATACCTCCTTAAATTTGCTTTCAATATCCTGTATGAAAGCTTTTTGAGGAACTCGTTGAGCTCCTCTCTGCTCTTGAAGTTAGCTCTTATAAATATCTGATACTCCCCTGTCTTTCTATAAACATCTAGAACATTCTCCATCATGGCTATTGAGAGGAGAATTTTGTCCAGATTTGCCTCACTCGTGATTTCAACCTCTATCAAAGCCTGAACAAATTCATCGAGGAATGTTGGCTCAAGAACCGCCGTGTATCCTTTAACCGCTCCTATGCTCATCAATTTTTCCAGTCTATTCTTAACGCTGGCGGGAGTCAAATTCACCTTTTTACCTAACTCCGTTAGAGTAATCCTGCCGTTTCTCCTCAGCTCCATGAGTATCCTTTGATCCACCTCGTCTACCCCGGGCATATCTCTCAAAATAAAATATTCTCCCAAATTAATAAATTCTTCGCATCACATTCCGCGTTCTGTTCCAGCATCAGCACCGAATAATTCTTGCATGCACAACAATTTCCCTGCCACGGATTCCGTAATTTTGGAGCAAAATAAAAGGAAAATCAATCAAGGGTGTGCATCTGTGGCAGCATTGAGACCTTTATTGGGGCGCCAAATGCCCTGTCTCCAGCGTCTCCAAGCCCCGGAAGTATGTAACCCTTCTTGTTCAGCTCCCTATCGATCTTAGTGACGAATATTTCGACTTCAGGATGTTCCTTCTTTATTCTTTCTATGCCCTCAGGAGCAGCTAGAACTCCCAAAACTATAGTCCTCTTGGGTGTTCCGTATTTTTTGACCTCCTCAAGCACTTTCACGAGAGTTGAACCTGTTGCAATCATTGGATCCGCGACTATTAACGTATCTTCAGGTGTTATCTGCGGAACCTTCACATACTTCATTTCAATCTCAAATTTTGGTGCCTTTCCCCTCGATGCCGAGATAATGCCCACCCTTGCACTCTCAAAGACCTTTATCAATCCTTCCATAAGGGGAATTGCAGCTCTGAGAACGGTTATTATTACCACATTCCTTCTATCCTTTGCAACAACTCCTTCCGTCTCTTCTAGTGGTGTCTCAACTTTTATCTTCTCAAATTCCATTGTCTTTGTGAGTTCGTACCCCATGTACCTTCCAAGCTTTACAAGTCCTTTTCTAAAGGATATACTGTCCGTTTCTTTATCTCTGAGCTCTGTGAGTACCTCCATTATGAAGGGCGAATCCTCAAAGGAGTAAACTCCATTCCATCTCTCATCCTTCATCATATCCATCACCTCAAGATTTGGTCTAATATCACAGCGGTCAGAGCTCCAACAGCCATACCCGATTCCAGTATGCTCCCTATGATTTTAGGGAAGTGAACCAGAAATTCGGGTGGCAATTGAGGAGCTCCCAGCCCCAGTATTAGGGCACTCGCTATTATCAATGTGTTTCTGTCATTCAGCTCAACCTTGTCCTTTATTAGCCTTAAGCCCGTTACACTTATCATTCCATAGAGGGCTGTCGTTAATCCGCCGAGCACGGGAGCGGGTATTGAAGCTAAAATTCCCGAAAATTTTGGGATCAGAGACATTAGAATAAGGATTACCCCTCCGATCTGCACAACCTGCCTGCTAGCCACTTTTGTGAGTGCAACGAGTCCTATGTTTTCCGAATAGCTCGTGGTTCCGCATGCTCCTAAAGCCCCAGCCACCATGCATGAAATGCCTTCACTCATTATACCCCTGTTTATGTTCGTGTTCTCTATGGGTGCTTCTGCTATTGCTGATATCGCATGATAATCCCCAACGCTCTCTATTATGCTTACCATAAAGGCGAAGAGGAGCGTTATTACCGCAGTTGCTTCAAAGGTTGGGGTTCCCCATGGAAGGGGTTTTGGAATGCTGAAGAGCGGGAGCTCCTTTATGAGACTTAAATCTGCCATTCCGAGTGCCAGGCTGACAATATACCCTACAAATGCTCCTATAACAACGGGCATTGCTCTTAAGCTCCCCCTACCCCTAAGAGCTATGTATATTGTGGTTGCAAAGGTTATCAGGGCTATCAGCGTTGCTTTTGGAATGCTCGCCCCGCTCGGGTCGGCATAGAAGTTGAAGGTGTACTTTACTGCAACATTGGCCAGGCTGAATCCTATGAGCATTATGGTGACTCCCGTAACCACGGGAGAAAAGAGCTTCTTAACTTTCCCAATTATCCTAAATCCACCAACTAACGCCTCCAATAGCCCCCCAACTATGAGGGCGCCTTCGACTGCTGCCAACCCAAGCTTTCCCCCTATACTTATTAAACCGGGTATGAAGGCGAAGCTCGAGCCCTGCACTATTGGGTAGCGTGAACCCACAGTGGTCTGAAGGAGCGTTGCGATGCCCATGGCTAAAAGCACCACCTGTATTAAAAGTGCTATTTCATGCATCTGGAGTCCTATTGCGGTTCCTACGACGAGAGGCACGGTTACAGTTGCTCCAAACATTGCGAGGACGTGCTGAAGTCCCAAGAGAACAGCCTTCTTAATTTCAACCTTTTCTTCAATTCCAACTCTCATTCCATTGCTCATTAAAGCCCGCTCAAGCTGTGTGGACTTTGGTTTAAAAAGTTTATGGAAAAGGCGGGAACTAACATAAAAATGTCAATCAACCCACTCACTTTCGGGAATAGCTTCCTTTTTCGCAGGTATTATGCAGAGGAACTCAAAGGTCTCGGAGTCTTCGTTTATGTATCCATGGGGTTCGTTCGGCGGGACGTAGAAGAAGCTTCCCGGAACTGCTTTTATGAGATTCTTTCCATCCGTTGTGAGGTATCCCTCCCCTTTGATGACAAAGATTTCATGCTCCCAGTCATGCTGGTGGATTGGTATTGTGCCACCCTTCTTAATTACGAAATAGCGCATTGCAAAGTTCTTTGCACCGACTTTGGGGCTCACGAGCCATCTAATCGTCGTGTTCTTCACTCCCTCGAGTGTGACCTCTTTTTCCTCAACATCCATATAATGGTTTGCGTACATTTTATCACCGTAGAAACTTGGGGTGAAAAATTTTTAAACTTATGGTTTTTAGCCCAAAAGTTCTTTAAGGAGGGCTTCGATTATTTTTCAGGTGAACCCAATGAA
>QMUB01000046.1 GCA_003663695.1 Thermococci archaeon
ATCCAAGTCCATAAGCTCTTCCACTAGCCTCATGTAGTATTGGTTCGTGAATAGGGACCCTGTCGTGTAGCATATGGCTCCCTGAACTTCCGCCCCCACCTCTTTAACCTTCCTGATGGCGACCTTCATGTTTCTGACGTCATTGAGGGCATCAAAAACTCTAAAAATGTCGATTCCATCCTTATAGGCGAGTTCAACAAATTTCTCGACGACATCATCGGGATAATGCTTGTACCCAACAACATTCTGCCCTCTAAGGAGCATTTGAAGTTTTGTCCTCTTGATCCTCTCGCGAATGATCCTGAGTCTTTCCCACGGATCTTCTCTCAAAAACCGCATTGCAGCATCGAAAGTGGCTCCTCCCCAAACTTCCAGGGAATAAAATCCTATGTTGTCCATTTTTTCCAGTATGGGGAGCATGTCCTCCGTTGATAATCTTGTGGCAATTAGGGACTGATGAGCATCCCTAAGGGTCGTATCAATGATCTCAACCATATCTCTCACCTCAATTAGATAAATTGGATACCTCATATATAGGGCTTTCTGCACATTGATGTGTAAGAATGGACATCACGGTGAAAAAGGAAAATCAAAGGGTTAAAGGAGCCCCTCTGCCTTTGCAGCTTCTTCTGGCTCTTCATTTTTGTGGATAACCCTTAAAAGAGCTCTAATCATTGGCTCCGGGTTTTCTCTCTGGAAAATGTTTCTTCCAACAACGGCACCGCTTCCTCCTGCCTCGATAACATTGTAAACCACATTGAGGAACTCCAATGGATTCTCAGCTTTAGCTCCCCCACTTAGGAGGACGGGAACTCCCGATGCAGCATCAACAACCTTGGCAAAGGTTTCCTTCGAGCCCGTCCAGTATGTTTTGATCATATCCGCTCCCATTTCTGCTGCAGCCCTTGCACCATACATAACAACGCGATAATCTTCCTTCTTGCCATACTTCTCATTGATATATGGCCCACGTGGATATGAGAATTGAACAACAGGATATCCAAAATCGTGGGCTATACTTGCCACTTCTGCAAAGTTCTTCATCATTACGTCCTCGTAAGGGGAGCCCCAGTAAACGGTTGCCGCAACAGCATCGGCACCTAGCTTGATTGCATCCTCAACGAAGCCCAGGGGAGTCTGGAGAAATTGATCCTCCTTTGGTCTCAGATTCGTTTTGCTTGTTAGCTTGACCATCAAGCCAACATCCTTTCCGTGGAACTGTTTCCCGGCTATTCTTGCAATTCCGGGAAGCGTCATTATCCCATCTATTCCTGCCCTTATGACCTTCTTCAGGATCACATTTGGATTGATGTGCTCCCATGTACCTTCGAAGTCTGTGGGGCCGTGCTCAAAGCCATGATCCATTGCAAAAATAAGTGCCCTTCCATCCCTCCTAAAAAACCTCCTCAGACGTCTTTGAATACCAACCTGGTTGTATGCTTCCATCCTATTCACCTCTGGTGATACATTACTCTTGGGGAATTTAAACTTTACCGTTATTGTAAAATAGCCCCATGTCTAAAGTATGTCTGGGTGAGATGATGATAGGAGTATCCACCAAAATCCTGGGTAGAAAAATAATCTACTTTCAGGAAATTGATTCTACAAATGAATACGCTAAAAGGATAGCTATGGAGGAAGAGGAGGGTACTTTAATAATTGCGGATGTTCAGAGGAAGGGGCATGGACGGAGGAGCAGGGAGTGGGCATCCCCCAGAGGGGGTATATGGATGAGCGTGATCCTAAAACCAGATGTGCACCCACGGCATCTCATCAAAATAGTATTCGTGGGGGCAGTTGCAGTTGTTGAAGCGCTCGAAGCTTTGGGAGTCGAGGCGAGGATAAAATGGCCCAATGATATTTTGGTCAACGGAAAGAAGATATGCGGGATTCTCGCTGAGGGAAAATACTCGGAGAGTAAGGTGGATTACATCATTCTTGGAGTCGGGCTCAACATCAACGTGGATAAAGACGCGCTCCCTCCCGAAGCCACCTCTTTGAAGGAGATTCTGGGAGTTGAACTGCCGCTGATGGATGTCTTTAAAGTCTTGATAGGCAAGCTGGAGCACTGGTATGGCATCTTCAAGAGACAGGAACATGATATACTTTTCAACAGATGGAGGTCCCATGCAATTCTTAACCGGAAAGTTAGGATACTCTCGGAGGAAGGAGAGTTTGAGGGCATAGCCTGGGATGTTGATGAGGACGGTGCGCTCATTGTCGAAACTCCTGACGGCAAAATGGAAAAAGTAATATATGGGGATGTATCATTAAGGTATGCCTAGGACATCCCTAGACATAACTGGGGAGGGGAGTACACGTGGGAATACTTAAGAGCTATTTGGAGTATCCTATTTTGAGGAAAATATTGATAGGTTTGATTTTGGGAGCCATCTACGGTCTGTTTGTAGGAGCTATAGGACATCCGGGAGCAGCGACTGCCATAAGACCCCTTGGGGATCTTTTCATAAGGCTGCTAAAGATGTTAGTGATGCCAATTGTTCTGGCATCCCTGGTAGTGGGTGCTGCAAGCATAAGCCCAGCAAGGCTTGGAAGAGTTGGTGTTAAGATAGTGGTCTATTACCTCCTAACCTCAGCGTTTGCAGTGTTCTTTGGTTTGGTGATGGGAAACCTATTCAAACCGGGTCTCGGTCTGCAGCTTGGAGCAGGGGAAGGTAAGGTAATTCAAGCTACAAAACCCTCTTTAGTTAGCACACTGCTGAACATCGTTCCAAAGAATCCATTCTCATCTCTGGCAAACGGGCAGGTGCTCCCAACAATATTCTTTGCAATAGTGCTTGGAATTGCTTTGAGCTATCTCATGAACAGCAAGGACGAGAGAATAAGGACATCCGCGACAACTCTCTTTAAAGCCTTCGATGGTCTTGCAGAGGCAATGTACAAGATTGTTGGAGGAGTTATGCAGTATGCACCTATAGGTGTTTTTGCATTAATCGCCTACATCATGGCAACCCAAGGAGTAAAAGTCGTCGGACCTCTGGCAAAAGTTACACTGGCGGTCTACATAGGCCTTGTCCTTCAGATAGGCATTGTTTATGGAATACTCTTAAAGTTCTTTGGCATAAACCTGATAGAATTCCTTGGCAAGGCAAAGGACGCCATGATCACCGCTTTTGTCACTAGGAGCTCAAGCGGCACCCTGCCCGTAACGATGAGAGTCGCTGATGAGAACATGGGCGTTGATAGGGGAATATACTCCTTTACACTTCCACTGGGAGCCACCATAAACATGGATGGAACGGCGCTGTATCAGGGTGTCTGTGCCCTCTTCATAGCCTTTGCAATTGGACAGCCTCTACCCCTAAGCCAGCAGCTCGTTATAGTAATCACCGCCGTTCTGGCTTCCATTGGGACTGCAGGAGTTCCCGGAGCTGGAGCTATAATGCTTGCCATGGTTCTCGAGAGCGTTGGTCTTAAACTAGAACCCGGAAGTGCTGTAGCTCTAGCTTATGCGATGATACTTGGAATTGATGCCATACTTGACATGGGAAGAACAATGGTCAATGTAACAGGTGATCTAGCAGGAACAACAATAGTTGCTAAAACCGAAGGAGAGCTCGATGAGAGCAAGTGGTGACTTTCCACATATTTAGAAAAGAAAAAGGATCAAGCCCTTGGTTCTTCAAGGACTTTTATTTTTCTTATTTCTGCCCTCTTAATGGGGTATATCTTCTTAACCTCCCTGGCTATCTCCGAGGCTATCCTTCCTTGAACTGACTCTAAAACAAAGTCAGCGTAGTTGAGCTCCTCAGCCTTCCTGTAGATTATATCCTTTATTATCTCTCTGATAGCTTTTTCCTGGCTTGTCTGGATTCTTCTTATTGCAACTGCCATTCCCATAACTCTGAGCTTGTAGCCATCCTTTGTTGTCACATTGAATATCCCATCGATCCTGGTGGTTCTCCTCCTAACGAGGCTCCTGATGTAGCTCCTTGAGAGTTTGTGACCAACGAATTTTGTGTAGGCATTTTGACCTTTAACGTCATATATCTTGAAGTAAAGTTTAACTTGTCCCCTTGTGAAGTCTCCGGTCAAATCTTTGAGCGTGGTTTCGATGATTCTCCCCTTGACCTTCTCTGGATCATCAGCGGGAGTTAGTCCTATTTCTCTGCTTCCAAAAAACTCTGGAGCGTAAACTACGAACCATTCTTTCATTTTCCACTTATCTCTTGCAGCGGCAGCCTGCCTCTTAGACTTTGGTCTTGCCATTTTCACACCTCCAATTTCCCTCTAGGGTTACCTCTTCGGCAATCTTGATTGAAAACACCAAATCATCCATAGCCACTATAAAGCTTTCAATCTCACCTAGGTATTTAACTTTTGTTATTACCTTCCCTTCTTCCGAATATGTTTTGAAATTTAAGTTTTTTGGAAGGTTCAAATTGTCAACTTCCACGGCATCGGCTATAGCCCTCGCAACATCCAAGTTCCCATAATCCCACGTTATAGAGGCACTGGCCTTAATCTTCATTCGCTCGCCTCCTGCTCATTTTTACTTTTGATCTGCTTTTCAAGTGCCCTATTTATAAGCTCCGCGAACTCCTTTATCCTGCTCTTTGGAAACCTTATCCCTGCTGCTATCGCATGTCCTCCTCCTTCGCCTCCAAGGATTGGTGCTACTTCTCTCAGGGCTTCTCCAAGATCATAACCCTTTTTCAAAGCTCTTTCCGTTGTCCTGGCTGATGCTTTAACGAGGCTGTCGTCCTCTTCGCTATCCGCAACTATAATAACGGGCTTCTCGGGGTTTGCTAACTGGGAATTTATAGCCATATTGGCAGCTATGCCTACCATAGTGTCCTTGATGCTCTTCCCTGCATAGAAGACATAAACATGCTCCTTTTCCATAACACTGCTCCAGTTTTGGATCAGGTATTTCCTTGCATCAATCTGCTCCTTTTTGTACTCATCAACGAGCCTCTGTGCCTCTTTAAATGCTCCCTCATCTCCCATGCATATGGCAACTCCAAGGGCCCCCGCGTTTAATCTCCCCGTAGCATTCAAAAGGGTTGCAAACTCCCTTGCCTCGTGCCTCGGATCTCCTTCGGGATACAGCTTTATGAGGACGACATCTCCTATGAGTTTGTCAATATCCTCCTTTGGAGCTTCGTTCTTTATGAGCTGAATCACGAGGGCATCGTGGAGTTTTTTCTTCTCTTCCTCCCTCAGCTGCCAGTACTTCATGTCCGGGTCAAACCCCTTGCTCCTCAGGAACTCAATGGCATTCCTGATATCTCCCGTTATCCCTGGTATCTCGGGATTTGATGCATATGCAAGCATTTGGGCGAGCGTCCTCGTCTCCCTTCCAAAGAGTCTAAGCTCCTTTCTAACATCTATCAAATCCATTTTCTTTGCTTCTTCTATTATGTCCACGTTCATACCATGGAAAGTTCCATCTACCTCTTGCATGTCTCCGACTGCGCCTACGAGCGCTAGGTAGCTCAAGTCCCTGTTCTTTTTATTCATTGCCTCTGCAACGTAATATGCAACTCCCGAGCCGCTCAAATCTCTAACGCTGTTGGCACCGTGGAGCGTGGGATTTATTAGGATATGGCTGTCGTTCGTGATTTCCCCGTCCTCGGGGGGATGATGATCAGCTATCACTACCGTTGCACCTTCCAGATGCTCTTCTATCAGGTTTATGGAACCGCTTCCCAGATCGGAGAAGACATAGATTTTCTGCCTTTCCTGAGCGAGCCCTTCTATTATATCCTCACTGAGCTGTTTCACAATACTTAGATGAAACTGAGCACCTTCCCGGGCAATGGCTTTTGCGAGGATAGCACCTGCCGTGATTCCATCCGCATCCCTATGTGAAATTATGCGTATAGTGTGCCCTAACTCAATGTGCATCTTAATTAGCTCCGCTCCTTCGCGAACCTTTTCCAAGAAAGCATTCTTATCCATCTAATCACCTTAAATGAAAGGGAAGAGAAATCAGCGAACTAAAAGCTTGGCTGTTTCTGGATCGTATCTCCACTTTGCTGGGAGTTTGCCCGTTTTTCTGTAATACTTTACAAGTCTTCTGATTTTGCTCTCAATTAGGTGTAACCCCCTCTTTGAGTGGAGATCCTTAGGATGCTCTTCGAGATGTCTCCGTAGGTTAACGGCCTTTCTGATTAAGAACATTAAATCCTCTGGAATTTCTGGTGCCAAATTATTCTCCTCAAGTATCTTGGTTATCCTCTTCCCCGTAATGAGCCTAACACTCGGGATTCCATATTGATCCCTTAAAACAGTACCAATCATGGCACTTGAATAACCCTGCTTTGCAAATTGAATTACTAAATTCTCAACCTCTTCGGCTGTATATTCCACCCATGTTGGTGGAGCGGTCCTTGGTGGTCTCTTTGAACCCGATTTTCCTCTCTTGTACGTGTGCAACCTTACCATTATTTTCACCTCCATGGTGACGGCCAGCTATCGCCAGCCGCCCCTAATAGGAATGTCGAAGGTGGTATGTGCGGAGCATTTAAAAAGTTTGCTCTCTTATCAATTTTACAATATAATAATTGAAAAGCTTAAATAGTTGAGTAGCGTTTAACATAAAAGCGGTGGTGAAAGTGAAGGTTAAAAGTTTAATGACAAAGGACCCAGTGGTAATAGAGCTTCCAGCTACGAGGAGCTATGCCCTAGAGCTTTTTAAGAAGCATAAAGTTAGGTCATTTCCTGTTGTAAGGAGACATACGGGAGATGTAGTGGGGATAATAAGCATTAAGAGGGTTCTCCTTCACCCTGACGAGGATCAGCTGGCGATGCTCGTTAAAAGAGATGTACCCCTTGTAAAACCCAATGATGATGTTAAAAAGGCTGCAAAGCTCATGATAAACAATCACTATAGAAGGGTGGTTGTGATTAATGATGAAAATAAAGTTGTTGGAATTCTCACGGTGGGGGATGTGATAAGGAGATATCTCTCCAAGAACGAAAAGATGAGGGATATTGAAATTGCGGATTTCTATCAGAAATATACGAGCGTCATTTGGAGAGGGACTCCGCTGAAAGCCGCCTTAAGGGCTCTGCTCCTTGCCGATACAATGGCACTCCCTGTACTCGATGATGAGGGCAAACTCATAGGAATTATCGATGAGACAGATATTCTGAAGGATAGCGAGGTTGTTAGAACAGTTAAATCATCCGAGCTGGTTGCATCCAGTGAGGAAGAATGGATTTTGGAGAGCCATCCAACGCTTCTATTCGAGAAGAAGGAGCTTAAGCTTCCAAATAAGCCCGTTGAGGATTTAATGACCAGGGAACTGGTCATCGCCACAGAGGGCATGAGTGTGTATGATGTGGCGAAGAAAATGACGGAGTTGCATATAGAGCAGCTTCCTGTTATCAAAGGGAAAGACGAGCTTGTGGGCATGATCAGGGATATAGACCTTATACAGGTTTTAATCAAAAGAAGGGGCAAATGATGCTTGTTTCCCTCTCCATTTTAGGTTTTGGAAATGTGGGAAGGGGAGTCGCGAGGGTTCTTCTGGAGAAGAGGGAGTGGTTCAGACGTAAATATGGCATCGAGTTTAAGGTGGTGAGCATTTCTGACTCTTCCGCCACGGTGTGGGATGAAAGCGGCATAGATCTAAGGGAAGCCCTTGAGGTTAAAGAAACTTTTGGGAGACTCAGCTACTGGGGGAATGAATACGATTTGTACCATCTACCTCCTGAGGATGTTGCAAAGGAGGTGGAGAGCGATGTATTCATTGATCTGACTCCCGCAAATCCGGAGGCTTATAAGTGGCACATGGAAGCCTTTAGGATGGGGCGGCATGTGGTAACTTCAAACAAGCCCC
>QMUB01000047.1 GCA_003663695.1 Thermococci archaeon
GGAGGTTCTTTTCCCTCCTTTATAAGCCTCTGGAGTGCCTTCACATCGTTGAGTGCCCTCTCCCATGGCTCGTCCTTTTCTATAAGCTCCAGTCCGCCGGAAAATGCTCTCTGGACAAAGGGAGCCTGCTCCATCTGCCCCTCCTCAAAAACGACGAGGTTGTACGTTATGGAAACTCTTGGAATAATGCTCTCAACTAGGGCACCTTCATTGTTCATGAAAATCTTGTGCCATATGAAATCACGGTAGCTCAAAAAGCGCATTGGCACCGTTATGCCCGATCCTAAAACGCTCTCCTCAATTCTCTTCAGATAGTCCATTTTCTCCTCCGCACTTACGTCCCGGAAATCTTTCCTCATCTTCACCTCGTAGAAAACTTCATGGAAGTTCTCCTCACTGAATTCTACCGGTCTCCTCCTTACCTTGGAGGCAGCTCTTGCAAGCTTTACGGCTTTTTTAACCGCTTTGAAAACGCTCTCCTTCGTCAGCACATTTGTGCTTGCGAAGCCCATACCCCCATCCACAAGAACCCTGATGCCCATACCTCTGTCCGCAAGGATTCCAAGCCCTTCAGGATTGCCGTTTTTCATTACGACTTCCGTCCCGTTTTTCTCCTCAAACCTTGCCTCCGCGTAAGAAGCGCCGAGTTCCATGGCCTTTTCGACTGCAAATTCAACAAGTTCATGCATGCGCATCACCCCTATAGAGTAGTTGCTTCAGTAAATATAAAATCTTTTCGCTTCGATGTCCATTTGAAGGAAACCGCAAGTGTATTAAATTCACATGCCATATAAAGGAAGGGATTAAAATGGGCAGTTCAGAGGGTTTGATAAGGATCCCTACCGGAATAATCGATGGGGTAATTCAAGGTGGGATACCACTCGGAAGCACAGTTCTTGTGAAGGGATGCCCAAAATCTGGAAAAAGCGTCTTTATAAGCCAGATAGCGTATAATCAGGTGAAGTCCGGTACTCCTGTTATTGGAATCCTTGCAGATGACTCCAAGGAGGATTTTTTAACATTCACCCAAGAACTTGGAATGGACTTTTCAGGATTTCAGGAGAGGATTCAGCTGATAGACATATTCTCCCTGCGCCGCAGGCGCTCTTCTTTGCTCAATGAACCTATAATCTCGGATCCCTGGGATATTATCCAGTTCATGGATGCAATAAAGGACACCGCCCTAAAATTCCTGATGGAACAACCACACCCCCATATCACAGGTTTCATATCCTCAATGAACTCTCTCTTCTTTGGAATGGAGAAGGGCATCGTCTATGAATTTTTCTCACTTCTGAAAGATTTTACCTTGAAAACAAAACAGATATGGTTCATTGAGCTCAATTCCAATCCTGATGTTGAGGCAATGCTCAACGCCCTTGCGGATGGAGTAATAGAGCTCAAACTCACGGAAGATGGGAGGAGATTTCTGAGGATTTACGGGATGAAGAGAACGACACATTCCAAAAGGTGGATACCTTTTGAAATAGGGAGGAAAGGGATAGTCCTAGGGAGATGAACCCCACGTTTCAGCTATGACATCGTGCTTGTGTATGCTCTCGTTGCTCACAACCTTAACATGGATCTTCCCTCTGAAGCGCTGCTTTGCTTTAAACATGATCTCTCTCGCAACGTCCTCAACAAATTTTGGGTTCTCATACATTCTCCTCACAACGGCGTTTTCATCCACAGTTTTCAGCAGGGTATATGTGGGAGAGCTGAAAGAACCCTCAACCACATCGATCATGTCTTCAAGGGCTATCTCCTCTCTGTAATCACCCTTCACTTCGAGTTTTGCTATAGCCCTCTGTATATGCGTCCTACCCTCATTGTTCGCCATGGCATGGGGGCAAACCGTATTTCCAAACACCTCCACCCGCAGCACCTTTTCAAAAGTTCCATCTTCCCGTTTTATTATGCCGACCTCAACATTGTAGGGTTCAAAGGTTGCCTTTCTGCTAGCAGGTGTTTCTCTCTCAAGGATCAGCTGCGTTCTAATCCACACTTCAGCCCTCTTATGGGAGTGCTTCCTTTCCAGACGTTTTATTATGCATCTTCCGAGTTCTTCCAGGGATGTGTGGGCTCTCGCAACTTCTTCCTCCACTGCCTCGCTCATGGTCTCTGTAATGCTCTCCACAAGGCGGCTCATGTGAATGCCTTTCTTCTCCTCAGGCACATCTATCGTGATTTCAAATTCAGGAATAAATGTATACACCTTCCCTTTCCAGTTTATCTTCGCAACCGTCCTCAAATTGGTAATTCCGACACGCTGGAGTTTTTCCTTGATAAGGGGAACCTCCTCCTGGGTCTCAAAAATTGGCATTCTCATCACCTCTTAGGTTCACCTAAATCCTTCCGCTTTTAAGGTTTTGCTTTGCAAAAGGACTTTAAGGTTTCACGGGTAGCATGAATAGGGATCTTTATGGAGATAAAGGTAGAGCTCGAGAAGCAGGAAAAATTTGAGGATATATACAGAATTTACACGGTCAGGGGTGATTTAAAAGAGATATTCCTGAGGCTATGGGAGGAAAATGCAGTGATTGGGATACACGAAGAAAATGAGGCTTCTTTAATGGATGACATGATTGAGGATGGGAAGGAGCTTTTTAAGCGATTGATAAGGGAGCTTGAACAGAATGAAGGTCTGGCGCAGGCAAGGCTTTTGGTATCATCCAAAGGTAGGATCTCCCTGATTGTGAAGATAGGAGCATATATAACGTGGAGGATTCTCTTAGACAGAAAGAAAGTGGAGGTAGTTGAGGGGTGAAGGTTGTTCTTGCCGAAATTTTCAACAGCTGGCAGGGCGAAGGAGGGAGCGTCGATGGAAGCGCCTTTGGAAGAAGGCAGATATTCGTGCGGTTCGCCGGATGCGACCTTAAATGTGAGTGGTGCGACTCCAGAAGATATATAATCGCCTCAAAGGTTAAAAAATGGCGCTATGAGATAGAACCTTTCTCCGGGCACTTTGAATACAAACCCAACCCTGCAGATGTTGAAGATGTTGTTGATGCCATCCTGCGCCTCGACACGGGGGATATACACTCAATAAGCTACACGGGGGGAGAACCAACACTTCAGAGGGCTTTAAAGCAAATTATGGAGCGAATGAAGGAGCTCGGCTTCAGGAACTTCCTTGAAACCAGCGGAAGTCAGCCCAAGAGAATTGAGAGGATAGCTCATCTAACCGATTATGCGAGCGTTGATATAAAAGACGAAACGGCGAAGGCAGCAAAAGATTGGAAAGACCTCGTTTTAAGGGAAATCGAAAGCATAAAAATACTCAAAAAAGCCGGGGCAAAGACATATGCAAAGCTCGTTGTGACAGGAGAAACAAAAATTGAAAATGTGGAGTGGTATGCAAAACTTCTTAAGGGGGTTGCACCTCTGGCAATTCAGCCGAGAGAACCAATGGATATATCACAGGAAAGACTTATGGAGCTCTATAGAACAGCGGCAAAAGTTATGGGGCGGGAGAACGTAGGACTGAGCTTTCAGGTGCATAAATATTTGAACGTGCTGTAATCTTTTTAAGGTCCACCTCCATAATATATCCGGCATTGGCCTTTGGGGTATTGATGCCCGGGATCGACACATGCTGAGCCTAAATTTCCTCAATCCTGACTTCAAGGGCTTTTTCAGAGACCTCATCCATTGTGAAATTATAGTTCCTCCTTTCTAGAAAGAGTGCCGTAAATGCATTGGCTATTTTTAACGCCGGAATGAAAGGACGTTCTCTGTAAAAATACGAAAAAGCTGCAAGAAAAGTGTCTCCCGCCCCTGTAGAGTCTTTAACACCAACCCTTGGTGGATAGTAGGCGTAAACCTTCCCCTTTCTAAGCGCAATTCCCCTGTTGCTGCCATCAGAGATTAGAGCGACTTCAACATTGCCCTTCAAGGAGTCAATTGCATTTTCAAGGCTTCCCAAGGCGGAAATCTCGTTTGCGTCGGCGTGAAGAATTTTAACTCCCCTCAAATGCCCGGGCTCAATCTTCCCTATCCCGACACCATCATTAAACTCCCTCACGAGACCCTGAAGATCCAACGCTAGATATGCCCCTTTTAGAATTTCCAAAGTCTCAACAGATATTTCACGTGCAACAGGATTTGCCAGAATCAGATCGAATTTTCTTAGCTCGGGAAGCTCGTGAGGCTTTATCTCCTCAGCTCTTGCGAGAAGCCGCAGGATCCTCTCATTCTCATTTAAATACGTTAGTTCATAGGTCGTGGTCTCCTTTGAAGGGAGCACCATGAGTTTGACCCTCTTCTCAAATTCATTCAAAAACTGTTTCGGAAAATCCCCTCCAAGTTTGGTTAAGACCGTAGCCTCTCCAAAGGTTGATAAAGCCAGAGCGGAGTAATAGGCACCCCCTCCAACCCTCTCAGAACGTCTTCGCCCTTTTATCAGAATATCTCTCGTAAGATGTCCTATAACCAGGAATTTCATATCTTAACATTGCAGATTTAAAGTTAAAAATGTTATCTCAGGAAACCTTGGTGCTCCGATCTCTCCAAGTCAGAGCAAGGGAAAGCTTAAATCCAAGGAGATGCATAGGTTAGAGTTAAGGGTGGGAACATGGATGTTGTGGGAATAGGTAATTTGAACTATGATATAATCATGCTCGTGGACAGATTCCCCGGGTTTCATGAGAAACTCCCGGCTAAGGACGCGTTCTTTGGTTTGGGCGGAGCCGCAGCAAACACCATTTCTTGGCTCGCTGTCATGGGTTTGAAAACAGGTTTTATAGGTGCCGTGGGAAGTGATGAGATTGGAGAGGCACATATAAACTATTTCAGAAAAATTGGCGTTGATACGTCAAGGATAAAAATTGTCAGGGGTTATTCTGGAGTTGCGATTGCAATGATAAAGGGTGAGGATAAGAGGATTGTGAAGTTCAGCGGTGCAAATGCTTACAAGGAGCTCGATTTTGAATATCTATCAAATACACGCCACATTCATCTGTCCTCCAATCCAAAGGAGATAATAGAGGATGCCGTGAGCTTTGCTTATGAGGGGGGTATAAGCGTTTCTTTGGATATAGGGGAAGCGGAACTTCCGGGAGAAGTGGAGGAGAATGTAACATACTTGCTGATGAATGAGGATGAGTTCAGACGGAAATTTGGGGAACTCAATAGGATCACGGACGTGAAGGCGAAGAACGTGATAGTAACGCTTAACGGCGGCGGGGCATTGATTAGAGATGAAAATGGAGATATCTGCACAACCCCAAAGCTGCATGCTAACGTGCTGGATACGACGGGAGCTGGCGACTCATTCGATGCTGGCATAATTTACGGCATTCTGAATGGATGGGAGCTTAAGGATGCCGCACTCCTCGGAACCCTTCTGGCATATTTAACCGTGCAGAGGATCGGTGCAAGAAGCGCCATAGTTCCCTTGGAAAGGATAAAGGAAAAAGCCGAAGAACTCGGGCTGAAGCTCCCCTTCGAGCTCGGCTAACTTTTTAAACATGGACTTCTATTTTATGGGGGAGGTTAACATGACGACTCTGATAATAGCAGAAAAGCCAAACGTAGCCAAAAAAATTGCATATGCCCTTGCTGAGGGAAAACCCATCAGAAAGAGCATGAATAAAGTACCCTATTATGAACTGATGAGAGATGGTAAAAAGGTCATAGTTGCACCCGCCGTTGGGCATCTCTACACTCTGGCACCCAAGATAAAAGTCTATGGTTACCCCATATTTGATATAGAATGGGTTCCTGTTTATTCTGCCGAGAAGGGCAAGAGCTATGTGAGGGATTACGTTAAAACGCTCGCGGCTCTGGCCAAGCAGGCAGATGAATTCATCGTGGCGTGCGATTATGATACGGAAGGTGAGGTAATTGGATACACCGCCCTAAAATACGCCTGCGGTGTCGACCCATCGAAGGCAAAGCGCATGAAGTTCTCGGCATTAACAAGGAAAGACCTAATAAGAGCATGGTACAACCTCGAGCCCACCATAAACTTTGGAATGGCAGATGCCGGGATAACCAGACATGTTCTGGACTGGTATTGGGGTGTGAACCTTTCAAGAGCATTGAGCTCCGCTTTAAGACGAGCGAGCGGAAAGTGGGTGGTGCTCTCAACCGGACGTGTCCAGGGACCCACTTTAAAGTTCCTCGTGGAGAGGGAGAAGGAGATAGCAAACTTCAAACCCACTCCCTACTGGGTCATCAGGATGGTTCTTGAGAAGGACGGGAAAAAGTACACCGCAAACTATGAGAAAGAGCGCATCCTCGATGAGAATGAGGCAAAGCGCATAGTTGGTGAGGCAAGGAAGGGACCTGCTTTTGTTGAAAAAATTGAAGTAAACCAGCAACAGCGAAAACCTCCTCATCCCTTCGATTTGGGGACCCTCCAAAGAGAGGCATACTCTGCCTTTGGTTATTCGCCAAAAAAGACACTGGAGATTGCACAGCGCCTGTATGAGCGCAGTCTATGCTCATATCCCCGCACTTCCTCCCAAAAACTTCCAAAAAACCTGAACTTTCGGAACATACTTCAGAACCTTGCAAAGATGCCGGAGTATAAGCCCCATGCACATGAACTTTTGGGGAAAGGAGTTCTAAAGCCTGTAGAGGGTAAAAAAGATGATCCCGCCCACCCTGCAATCTATCCAACAGGCGAAATACCAAAACCCGGAGATCTTAGCAAGGATGAGCAGAATATCTATGATTTAATCGTCAGGAGGTTTTTATCGGCTTTTGCGGATCCTGCTTTAAGGGAAATCATGAAGGTATTTATACGCTCAAACAATCACCGCTTTATCCTCAGCGGTGCCCGCACGTTGAGAGAGGGATGGCTCAAGATCTACGGCAGATATGTGAAATTCGATGAGGTTTTGCTGCCCACATTTAAAGAGGGTGAATCTGTAAATGTCCTTCAAATAAAGCGTGAAAAGAAGAAAACAAAGCCTCCTGCAAGATATTCCCCAGCAAGCGTTATTAAAAAGATGGAGGATTTGGGGATAGGAACCAAGGCTACGAGGGCACAGATTCTGGAAACCCTTTATTCAAGGGGATACATTGAGGGAAAACGAAAAATCAGGGTGACGCCTCTTGGTATGAAGGTCGTTGATGCTCTTGAGAGAAGTGTACCGAGTATTGTAAGCGTTGAACTCACCCGATCCTTTGAGGAGAAGATGGAAGAGATAATGCAGCGCAAAATTGAGAAGGAAAAGGTGATTGAGAACGCCCGGGAGCAGCTCACCAGAATTTTGAAGGAATTCAAAGAGAGAGAGCTCGAAATAGGAAAAGCCCTCCTTGAAAAGCTTATAGACAATAATACAAAGCCCAGATCAAAAGCGAGTAAAGCTAGAGAGCTCAGCCTTGAAGAACAGGAGGAAATCAAAGCAGGTGCTGAAAGCAGGTTGAAGAAAAGGGAACCCTTGGTAGTAGGCAAGTGTCCTAAGTGTGGAGGTGACTTAATAGTTCGCTATAACAGGAGAACGGGAAAACGCTTCGTTGGATGTTCGAACTGGCCAAACTGCAACGTTACATATCCTCTCCTCCAAAGGGGGGAGATTATACCGACAGGGAAAGTTTGCCCCGAATGTGGAAATGCTCCCATAGTAAAAATCAAAGAGGGAAATAGGGAATATGAGGTTTGTTTGAATATGGAGTGCAACAGAAAGAGAAGGGCTAGATAAAGATCCAATCTTCCCTCTTTTTCCACACGATTCCAAAAGCTAGTAGAAGCATGAAATAGGGAACTGGATTGTTTCTATACTCCCTAGCTTTCAGAATCCTGATTTTTTTGATACCTCTGTTTTTATCCACCTCATAGA
>QMUB01000048.1 GCA_003663695.1 Thermococci archaeon
AACTACCCTAGGTGTCTTCATACGTATTATAGGTCTCTTTACCATGGCTATTGGAGCCCAAATGATGGTTCAGGGTGCTGGGGGGATTCTCGTTAAGATACTCCTCAACACCAGCTAGAGACAAGTTTTTAAGGTCTCCTTTCTTTTTCCTCTTAGGTGAAGAATATGGCAAAGCTGGAACTAGCGAGAGTCAAAGGAACGAGAGATCTCCTTCCCGAGGATATGGTGAGGAGAAGATACGTTTTTGAGAGCATAAGAGAAGTTTTCGAAAGATACGGCTTCAGGGAGATTTTAACGCCAACATTTGAGTACACTAAGCTCTTTCAGCTGAGAAGCGGTGAAGAAGTTGTAAACCAGCTCTATGCTTTCGAGGACAAAGGGGGAAGAAACCTTTCTCTAAGACCCGATTTAACTTCAAGCGTTGCAAGACTCTTTGTAAATTCATTCCAGACAGCACCAAAACCTCTTAGATGGTACTACATTACCAACATGTTCCGTTATGAAGAACCCCAAAGTGGACGCTTGAGGGAGTTCTGGCAAGCGGGCATTGAGCTAATAGGCTCTTCAAGAATTGAAGCAGATGCTGAGGTGATAGCTCTCCTGATAGAGTCATATATTGCCACCGGTCTCAAGGAATTTACGGTTAATATAGGGGACAGGCTCCTCCTTGATGAGTTCGCAAGGATGCTCGGTGTAAAAGACGATATCGGGCTGATGCGTCTCATCGATAAGAAGGATAAGATGGAGAGGGAAGATTTTATTGGAGCTCTTAAGGAATTCGGGCTCGATGATAATGGAGTTGAAAAGGTTTTGGCTTTGATAGAGCTTAAAGGAAAACCTGATGAAGTTCTGCCCAAAGCGTATGAACTCTTTAGGAGTGATGAAGCGAGGGAGGAGCTGAAGAAGATAGAGGAAATTTTTGAGCTTTTAAAATCCTACGGGCTCTGCGAATATGCCCTGATAGACTTTGGAATTGCTAGGGGATTTGACTACTATACAAGCATAGTATTTGAAGCCATAGCTCCCAACGACCTTGGAATAGGTTCCATAGGCGGTGGAGGCAGATATGATAATCTCATAGAAGTTTTTGGGGGAAAATCCACTCCAGCAACAGGTTTTGCCATAGGTATAGAGAGATTGATTCCAATCTTGGAAAGCAAAGGTCTCTTACCCGAATTTAAGATTGGAAGCGATGTTTTCGTAGCATACATAGGAAAGGAGCTTGAGATAAGGAAGAAAGCCGTGGAAATAACCCAAGCTTTGAGAAGAGAGGGACTAAAGGCGGAATATGATGTGCGGGGGAGAAAGCTTAGAAAAGCTCTGGATTATGCAAATGCATTGAATATCCCGTGTGTTGTGATTCTCGGAAAGAGAGATCTCGAACAGGGCAGGGTTACTATAAGGGACATGGAGAGCGGGGAGCAGTTTGAAGTTCCTCTCAATGCGATAGTGGAAAAGGTTAAAGGTCTACTGAAGAAATAAAAATGGTGGTTGAAATGATGCCCATGAAAGGTATGAACCCAAAGCAGATGCAGAGGATGATGAAGCAACTTGGAATAAGGATGGAGGAGCTGGGAGGAGTTAAGGAAGTTGTGATAAAGCTTGAAAACAAGGAAATTATAATTAAGGAGCCGGGAGTTACAGTGATAACTGCCATGGGTGAAAAGAGTTACCAGATAGTTGGTAAAGAGGAGATTAGAGAAATTTTGAACATAAGCGAGGAAGATATAAAACTCGTCATGGAGCAGGCAGGGGTAGACTACGATAGCGCTAAAAAAGCATTGGAAGAAACAAAAGGAGATTTAGCAGAGGCTATCCTGAAGCTTCAGGAGTGATCACTCCTCCCCATGCTCCTTTTCAAATGCTTCTATCGCTTTCATTAGAGGTATGAGATGCATTAGAGCGGGTCCTCCTGCCATCAGAACCGCTACTAAGCCTGCTTCTACGAGTTCTTCCTTCTTTGCACCTGCTTCAAGTGCCTTCTGTGTATGGAGGTATATGCACCACTCACAGCCAGCAGCTATCCCAAGTGCCAGAGCTATCAGTTCTTTTTCCCTCGTGGTTAGGGCTTTGGTTTCGACAACTTCTCTAAGGAACCTTGAAAATGCGGCCATCTCTTTGGGATGGTTCTTTCCCAAAACTCCTAAAAGCTCCTCTATTTCCTTAAGTTTGATGCTAACATCCTCCCCGTTCATGGAGTCCACCGGTTTAACTTTAGAACAGAGCATATAAAGGCTTATTGGGAACCAAAGGTTTTGAACTTTTAGTATTCTTTAACTGGATACGTTTTCCAGAATTCTGAAAATTATCTCCTTAGCGGGCTTGGGGAGGATTTCCAGCTGTTTCTTTAAAATCGGAATTATGGGATCAAACATATGCATCCTTTCTTTGGGAATTTTTCTGGACATGGATTCGAGGAGATAAAAAGCGTGCACCATAGTTTTCCGATTCTTCAGGAAGTGCGGCATTCTCTCCATAACTTCCAATGCAATTTCATCGCTCCATCTCTTGCTGAAATAGTACTCAAAAAAGTTTAGAGCTGCAATGTTGGAGGTTTCATCCTTTGAATGGAGCCATTTTCTCATCACATCCACAATGCTCCCATCAATTTTTGTCAGATTGGCAAGCGCTCTAACCGCTTTTATCCGAATCCAGCTGTTTTTGCTTTTTGCTATATTGAAGAGCTTTGGAATCAACTGGGAGAGCTTTCTCATCTCCACCTCATCCAGTTCTTCAGAAAGTTTGTATATCTCCCTCAGGGCGTCCATTCTCTTTTCTTCCTCATCCAGCATCTCCAGTATACTTTCAACCTTCAATTTCCCCATCCTTTCAAAATATTCTTCAAGCTTGGGGTTGCCTTTTCCTTCCTGTTCACCCTTCCACTGCTCCATCATTCTTAATGCCTTTGGGGTTTTATGCCTCGGAACCTTAAATTCATGAAGCAGTGGGGGCTTTCCCTTTTCCGATATTTTGGGTTTTGGAAGGGCGTAAACTGGATGGGAGAGCACTAAACCCCCTATGCGGGATGGTTTATTCAAGACTCTCTCCAGCACCTCACTGAGCCATTCCAGTGTGTATTTATCCCCAATGCTTATGGCGAGGTCGATTGCCTCCATATACATGCCCCTGCTCAACAGCTCGTTTATTTTTTCAATCGCCTCTTCTCTTCTTGAACGGTAGTATTCGGAGAAAATACCCTCCAGAAGAGTTATAACCTCCTGTGCTTTCTTTCTTATTATCCAGTCTTCTTTTTTCAGGAGCTTTTTAACCTTTGTGAGTATAACTGGCAATTTTTCGATATCTTCCTTTGTCAGGGGGAGGTATGCCAAACCCTTAATGGTCTCTAGGACAGACTCAACGATATAACTATCCTCCCTTTCGAGCAGCGCGGGAATTTTAGATATGAGCTTTTTGATTAAATCTGTATTTTTTGAAGATCTAGCCAGGTTATACATGATTTTCATACATGCTGCAGTTATATAGGGATCATCGGAAGCTGTGGATATGTCTAACATGGAAATAACATCTTTTGAGGGATTTTCAAGGATCACATTCTCAAGAACCTCCGCAATATAGGAATGGGTGAGCTCATTGTTGGAGGAGGTTATGATATCCCTCATTTTTTGAGAGAGTAATATGAAATCTTCATTTTTTAAGGAGACCCCCATTATTAATGCTTTCAATGTTTTCAAAGCCTGTAACTTTAGGCTTTCATCCGTGGTTCCAGCAATGTCCAAAATCTTTCCCAGCGATTTTTTAATGAGTTTTTCTCTTTCTTCCGGACCCATCTTCTTACAGATGAGCTCAAGTGCCTTTAAAGATCTCTTCTTAACATTATCATCTTTATCATCCAAAAGCTCAACAAGAGCATAGATAACCCTCTCATCTTTTCTTGCCATATCTACTACATCCAGCATACGCCAAGAAGTCAAGGTTTCCTTTATTTTATCCTTTAAGTTCGATTTTCCAAATATCATAGGCATTTATATATTGAATTTATAACTTTTAACCCTTTCTCGCAGCACCCAAGATACTGTTAAGGACTTTTGATAATGATCTTAAAAGATAATAAAGCTACACCATTGCCATGATTATCCTAACAGTACCAGCACCCAAAGACCTAAATATCCTTAAGAAAATCTCATGAACGATGAAGGTTGTAGGAGTAATTAGACACTCTCAAAGGAAGAGGATAAATAGGGAGGAATTCAAAGAGCTATTGACCAGTGCTGGCTATGAAGTTCTGGAAATTGTGGAACAGGTCAGGGAGGAGAGCCCTCGCTATAACATTGGCAGGGGAAAGCTTGAGGAGATAAAGAACCTTGTTGAGGAGCTCAAGCCCGAGAAGGTCATATTTGCGAACCGTCTAACGCCTTCCCAGGCTTACAACCTATCAAAAGAGCTTAAAGTGGATGTAATGGATAAATGGCAGCTCGTTCTGGAAATTTTTGGAAAGAGAGCTCATTCAAAGGAAGCCAAGCTCCAGGTTGAGCTGGCAAATCTTGAATATGAAATGCCTCTCGTAAAGGAAGCCATAAGAAGGATAAAGCTTGGAGATAGAGCAGGGTTTAAGGGTATGGGTGAGTACCAGACGCAGCAGTACCTCAAGCATATTCGCTACAGGATGGGCCGCATAAGAAAAGAGCTCGAACGGGTAAAAGAGGATAGGGCCGTGAAGAGGAAGCGGAGAGAAGAGGTAGGATTTATACTCCTTGCCCTAGCGGGATACACAAATGCCGGAAAATCTACACTTCTGAATGTCCTGGCAGGAGAAGAGCTGGAAACCAGAGATCAAATGTTCACGACACTCAGTACAACCACAAGAAACTTTAAGGTAAAGGGAAAAAAAGTTTTAATTACAGATACTGTGGGATTTATAGACAATTTGCCTCCTTTCATAGTTGAGGCATTTCATTCAACACTTGAGGAGATAATTCAGGCGGATATAATTCTCTTGGTTCTTGATGTGAGTGAGCCATGGAGTGAGATAAAGAGAAAGTTCTTAGCATCCATTCACGTTCTTAGAGAGCTGAAGGCTCTGGATAAACCCCTAATTGTTGTGCTAAACAAGAAGGATTTAACTTCAAAGGAGGATGTGGAAGATAAGAGGAAAGAAATTCTGAAGTTGAGTGGGGAGAGGGGAATCGCTCTTGATGGTGTGGCATCGGTCTCCGCCATGGAAGGCGATCTTGAGGAGCTTTTCAAAGTTTTAAATGAAGTTATACTGAACCTTCCCAAATTCCGCGTGTTTAGCATTGTTGTTGAGGATAGCGAAACTGTTCCAAAGGTGCTATCCCTTTTGAGGGAAATAGGGGAAATAATTGACGTCAAATATGGAGAAAAAACCTGGATAATCGCGTATATTCAGATGGGGATGATAAAAGAACTCACAAAGCTGGGAATTGAAATACGGGCGAATTAGAGAAATCCGGCAAAAGAGAAGAGCTCGAAGAGTGTTAAGGCTATGAAGATTGCCGTCAGAGGTGTGGCAACCCAGCCAAAGATTATGTCTTTTATTATGTCCCTGTTTATACCCTGTCCCGTAGCTAGCCCAACACCCATAACACCACCCACAATAGCCTGACTTGAGCTCACAGGGAGACCTAAAATGTTTGCGGCGCTAACCGCCATTGCAGAACCGAATTGAGCGGCAAATGCCGATATAGGTCCCAATGAGGTTATTTCCTTTCCAACAGTGTGCATAACGGCATAGCTGAATGTGAGGGCACCCAGAGCCAGACTTAAAGCACCAAAAATTCCGGCCATTTTAGGCCCCATGAATCCGGCGCCCACAATGGGCCCTGTGGCATTTGCGACCTCATTTGCTCCAAAGTTGAAAGCCATATACGAGCCGCCCATTACGGCAAGCCATTTGTACAGGAGCTCAATGTTTCTGATGCTTTTCATCCGGTTTATTATCTTTCCATAGATTTTGTAAAGGATTGCTGATACAAACGCTGCAATTAGGGGAGATAGTATCCATGCTCCAGCTATTTTTGTGAGGGTATACCATTTTAGAGGAGCGTTTATAGCAATCCCAACTCCCACAACACCTCCTATTATCGCTTGGGTCGTCGAGACGGGAAGCCCTTTGATGGTGGCTATCGTGACCCAAACTCCCGCAGCTAACAGCGCTATGATGGCGAGATGGAGGGTTAAATATCCTTCGGGAATAATACCCTTTCCTACAGTTTTCATGACTTTGTAACCCTCCAGATATGCCCCAACCAAAACAAAAACGGCTATGGTAAGGGTGGCTTGCTTGAAAGTTAATATGTTCGCCCCCACGGCTGTACCCATAGCATTTGCACTATCATTGGCCCCGATATTCCACGCGATATAGAATCCCACTGCAAGAACCGCCATTGCTAATGCTTCCATCCTTCATCCCCGCTCTGGAGTTTGATATATAGACTATATAGTTGAAGCTCCTGTTTTAAACTTTTCTTAAATGTGTGCATTCTTTACAAATGTAAAATGCCTCATTAGTGAAAGGTAGTGCTGATTTATATACATTAACCATAACTTGTGTTCACTTTTACCCAAAGACACTTGCCGAAGACGTTTTCTTTCTATACCGAAAACTAAATAAATGCTTTTTATCAACAAAACATGAAAACTTATTGGGAGGAAGAGAAAATGATAGAAATCCGTTTTCACGGTAGAGGTGGACAAGGTGCTGTTACAGCTGCCAATATATTAGCAGGTGCTGCATTCGCAGAAGGCAAATACGTCCAAGCATTCCCGTTTTTTGGCGTTGAAAGGAGAGGTGCTCCAGTTACAGCATTTACAAGGATTGATGAAAAACCGATTAGGATAAAGACCCAGATTTATGAACCCGATGTTGTTGTGGTTCTAGATCCTTCCCTACTTGAGGTCGTTGACGTCACTGCAGGTCTCAAGGAAGGGGGAATAGTAATCGTAAACACAGAGAAAACAAAGGATGAGGTTCTCAAGTCTCTGAAAAAGAAGCCAAAGAAACTGGCAATAGTCGATGCTACAAGCATAGCCTTGGATGTTCTCGGACTTCCAATCACAAACACATCTATTCTCGGCGCAATTGCTAAAGCGACGGGCGTTGTAAAAATTGAGAGCGTTGAAGGTGCTATTAAAGACACATTCTCAGGAGAACTAGGAGAGAAAAACGCAAAGGCTGCGGCAACAGCTTTTGAGAAGACGGACATTTATGAACTTTGATTTTCCTTTACTTCAATTCATTATCAAATAAGTTTGTAGTTCAGCAAATGGAGGAGGGATTTAATTTGAACACTCTATTCGGAGCCAAAAAGGAAGAAGCAAAGAAAATTGCACTCACTTCCGAGAAGGAGTATCCTGAAGCTCCTATCTCTCTTGAAACCACTTTATCCAACTTTACGGGAGATTGGAGGACATTCATACCTGAAATTAACGAAGAGAAGTGCGTTAAGTGCTACATATGCTGGAAGTTCTGCCCTGAACCTGCCATATACATAAAGGAAGATGGCTACGTTGCAGTGGACTACGATTATTGTAAGGGTTGTGGAATCTGTGCAAACGAGTGCCCAACAAAGGCAATAACCATGATAAGAGAGGAGAAGTGAGGTGGGAGCATGAAGAAAGTTGTAAGTGGAAACTATGCGGCTGCTTATGCTGCCAAGCATGCAAGAGTTGAAGTTGTGGCTGCTTATCCAATTACTCCCCAAACATCAATAATTGAAAAAATCGCCGAATTTTTAGCGAATGGGGAGGTAGAGAATCTTCAATACGTTCCGGTTGAGAGCGAGCACTCAGCTATGGCTGCATGTAT
>QMUB01000049.1 GCA_003663695.1 Thermococci archaeon
CTTGTTGGGATATGTCTCCTTTGCCCATTTCAAGACCTCCACGGCGCTCCAGAGCCAGGGTGTCCTGTATTCTCCTCTATCCCAGAGATGCTCATAGGTGGTGTGTTTTTGAATGTCCGTTAGGTTTATGGAGAACGTGTCTGTATATGGCTCGGCTTTCCTTATACTTTCCTTTGCATCTTTTATGGCATCCCTCTCACTTAGAAATGCTGGTTTGAGAAGAATATATGTTTTGACCTTTGCACCGGCTTCCCTTATAATTTTGCTTGCTCTTACAAAGTCCTCAAAGGTATTTCCCTTATTTATGCTGACATCGGCAACATCGTTGTTGGCTGTCTCCAATCCCAGAGCAACTTCAAAATGCTTCTCTTTTACAATATCAGCGAGCTCTTTAACTGCATCGTATCTAACGAGCTCTGATCTTGTTTCCACAACTATCTCTTTAACATTCTCATAAGAGCTTAAAATCTCAAACATCTCTCTTCTTGTCTCCGGTTTTAACTCACCATTGTCAAAGAAGCTCCCGGATGTGAAAATTCTAACGGCAACCCTTTCTTTCCCCTCGATTTTTTTCAATGCTTCTCTAAGATAATCTACAAGAGCTTCCTGACTCCATGGCTCCTTTGGAGCAGCTAAGGGATAGGAGCACATGTAGCAGGGCTTACCTATCCTAAAGCGATAACAGCCTATTGTGGGAAGTATAACGAATAAGGCGATCCCTTTCTCTCCAGCAACGTTATCCTCATTGATCCAATAGGTCATTCCCTCACCTAATGGGAGTATTTTAGAGGGTTTTTAAAAGTTGCCGACACCAAATTTATAAGCTTCCCGAAGAAGTTTATCACATGCCAAAAATTTTGATAACAAACGATGATGGCATAAGGTCGAGGGGCATAAAAGCCGCAGTTGAAGCCCTTCAAGGTCTCGGAGAGCTCTATGTGGTAGCCCCAATGCTTCAGAGGAGTGCAAGTGGGAGGGCAATGACTCTCCATAGACCTCTAAGGGCTGTGAGAGTTAAAATGGCGGGAGTCGAAGCCGCCTATGCATTGGATGGTATGCCCGTGGACTGCATAATCTTTGCAATGGCTCGTTTTGGGGATTTTGACCTGGCAGTCAGTGGGATAAACTTGGGAGAAAATATGAGCACGGAAATTACAATATCCGGAACCGCAAGTGCTGCAATAGAAGCAGCCACACATGACATCCCCAGTATAGCAGTAAGCCTTGAGGTCAACAGGGAAAAACACAAGTTTGGTGTGGGCGAGGGTATGGATTTCAGCACGGCTGAATATTTTCTCAGGAAAGTCGCAAGGGCAATGCTTGGAAAGAAGCTCCCAAGGGATGTTCAGATGCTGAATGTGAACGTGCCCTATGGTGCAACTAAGGATACCCCCATAGCATTCACACGACTGGCTAAAAGGATGTACCAGCCCTCAATTGAAGAGCGCGTGGATCCAAAGGGTCATCCCTATTACTGGATAGTTGGGACTCAATGTCCAACGGAGACTTTAGAGCCAGGGACGGATATGTATGCGGTTAAAGTTGAGCGGAAGGTTAGCATAACCCCCATAAATATAGACATGACTGCAGGTGTTGACTTGGATACAATTAGAAACCTCTTAAGTCTTTAAGATACTGTTGGGATAACTGTGGTATGTTGATAATAGTGTAGTTTTGGTCTCTTTAAGGCGTTATCAAAAGCATTACTCTTATCCTAACAGTACCGTCTTTAAGACCCCCACTTTTTTAAACCATATTCTCTTTAGAGTGCTGGGTGATGGTGGTGCTTGAAATTGTGAAGGGCTTCATATATTTATACGCAGGTCTCATTGCAATAATGAACCCATTTGGTGCCGTTCCTGTATTTTTAAGCCTCACCACGGGAATTTCATTGAAGGAGAGGATTGAAGTCGCAAGGAGGACGGGAATAACCGTTGTAGTGACACTGGTAGTCTTTGCTCTCATAGGACAGTGGATTTTTTCATTCTTTGGCTCGAGTGTTGATGCATTTTCAATAGCAGGCGGTATATTGCTCTTTAAAATGGCTTTTGAAATGCTCAGCGGGCAGATTTCAAAAGTCAAGATTAGCGAAGAGGAGGAGGAAGAAGCGGAAATGATAACACTTGGCGATCTGGCAATAATCCCCCTGGGGATACCCTTCATATCCGGACCGGGATCTATAACCACGGTAATGATTTACATGGCCAAGAGCACCACAATCTTAGAGAGAGTGGCGGTTCTTTTGGCAATCTTGTTCGCAAGCGCGACGGCTTATTTAATCCTCCTCTCGGCAGACGGGATAGAGAAAAGGCTTGGGAGGGTTGGTATCAAAGTCCTGACGAGAATGATGGGTCTTATACTTGCATCCATGGCGGTTCAGATGGTTATAAACGGCATAAAGGGCGCCTTTGGTCTGTGAAGCCATCGCCGGGGACGGTTTAAGACACCGCTCCCTGCATAAGTTTTTAACCTCTAAACTCCAATTTATACCAGGTGATTTCATGAGGGGCGATTTGATCAGAATTTTAAGCGCAGTTGAGGAAAAAGCCAATGAACTCAAAATGGATGGTTTTGAGCCTGATGTGGTGCTTTTTGGGAAGGAAGCCTATGATTTCCTAAAAGAGCAGCTTCGGGAGGAGTTTGGTGGTGAAGAGGGTGCTGCTGAGATTTCCGGCGTTAAGGTTAGAATCCTTGAAGAACTTGGGAAGGATGCCATTGTTATAGACAGCAAAGCTTTGGGAGCAGGATTGGGCGGAGCTAAGAGGTTCAAAGTTATTGTTGACTGAGTTTTCCTTTCAAATTATACCCATCGAGTATCAGGAGGCTCAGAGAAATGGCCATTATATCTGCCAGACTCCCGGGATTCCTCAAATCTCCCTCTTCCCTTAAAAACTCATCCAGTTCTTCCATTGAAAGTTTACCTTCCAGAACCCGCTTCGCTTTTTCCTGAACTCTCCTCGCTTCTTCGGGTCCCGCTTTCCTTATTATCAATGTGTCGGGTTTGCTTGCCATAAGTTCTAAAAATGCTCTAATTGTTGATTTTTCGAGTGATGAACTCTCGGTTAGCTCCTTTAACCTTAAAAAGGTTTTATAACTCAGTTCATAGCCCTTCAGCCACTCCTCAAAAATGAGCTCCCGCTCCCTGCTTAGCTCGGCTAGCTTTCGAAGGTTAATCCTGTCTTTGAAGAGCTCATCAAAAACAGTTCCATCATGCACATCGTATTTAACCCCGCCTTTGATTCCCTTTGGACTGGCAATCCTTATGGCTCTGTAGAATTCCATGGTGTCCCTAACCGTTGATTCGGTGATTAATCGCTGGACAATCTCCCTCGCGTGATATATATGCTTTGAAATCGTTAAAGCCATCACGAGGGGAATTGAAAGAGTTATAACCCCGAAATTTGGATTGGAGTTCTGCACGCTCTTGGAGTTCTGCACGGCCCTTTTGATAAGCTCGCCGATTCTAGCTTCACTCATCTCCAGGCTTCCTCGCCTTAGCATAATCCCTATTTGAGTGCTCTCATAGAGGATATCAAGAATGGAAGTGTCGGCAAAGAGAAAGTCGTAAAAAGTTAAATCTTCAAAATCCCTAAAGCGGTTCACATTGCCCGGTTTTGGTATCGTCGCTTCTAGCAGAGGGCCAAGTGTGAATGCCTTTATTATCTTCCACCTCTCCATAGCTACTCCTCTTTTATGCTTATCCGCCCTATCATGTCATCAAAGCTCACTTTTAAAGTCTTTGTGCCTTCATAAATATTCCCCTGAGTTTCAAGCTTTGATATCGATGAAGCCCTCAGGAACTGCACTTTATATTCCCGCGGGATTGTTAGGGAGATATCCCCAATTATGTCGCTTGCATCGAAGCGCTTGAGTTCATCCACATTTACATCTATGTCCCCGACAACGTTATTAAATGAGATCCAGTCCCCGTTGATGCTGTCTATGTTGACATCCCCGACAACATCATTGAAACTTAATCCTTCCACGAAATTTGCTATATCGGAGTTCACCCTCCCGACAACGTTTTTCATTGAGATCTCTGTAAGGTTGATATCCTTCCCCACCTCTATAATGAGCTTTCCGTTTTTATAATGTTCGCAGTTCTTGCAGTAAATTCTTATGGAATCTCCATTCCGCTCTATTTCCAGGGGAAGGTTTGTCTCGGCCTTTATTGAGTCACCATCGATATTTACAAAGGTTATCTCCGCCGGAACATTATTGAGTTCGAGGTTGGAGGCTTTGAATGTTCCCAGGGAGTGCATCTGTCCCTCTATTTTCCCTCCATTAAAGTTCCATCCCCATTCAAAGTTCCATCCTCCTGGAGTCTCGGGCACAACGAGATAGAGCGCTAGATAGATCACGAACAATGCTCCTATGGCTGTTCTCCATGTCCTATCCTTCGAAATCAGGTAAAGCCCAAAGGCAACGAGAGCTACCCCCCAAAAGGAGGCTTTGATGTAGTATGCGTATGGAGACAGGAACTGATAGAACTCCGGATAAAAGGACTTTAAGAGTATCAGGAGCCCTATGAATACAAAAAATAATCCAAGCACCTTCTTCATGGCTCATCCCCTCGCCAGCAGATATATACCAAAGAGTACCAGCACAAGAGCGGCGGACTCCTTAATGCCAAAGCTAAACATGAAGGGCATAACTCTTCCAGCTATCATTGCAAGTCCTAGGAGTATCAGAACTACAGCAAAAAATCTTGTATCGTTCCTTTCCTTCACCTGCATGACCTCTGTTTTCACCCTTTCCACGTCTTTCTTTGTAATCTTGTCCACAGCTTTATCAACTTCTTCTACTATCCTATCAACTTTTTCCAGTAGTCTTTCGATATTAACATCCTCTTCCGGAGCTTCAGGCATTACAATAGCCATTAGGAAGTACAGCAATATGAAAGCTCCATGTGCCAGACAGAGGAGTATGTAGATGATCCTGACTATGGTTGGATCAACCTCTAGGTACTCCGCAATTCCGCCCAAAACCCCGAGGAAAATCTTATTGTTTCTACTCCTATAAAGCCTTTTAGACATTTTCTCACCTCACATCATTTTGTCGCTCATTCTATATATATGAAGTGTTTATTCTGGATCACAGAGTCCATCATCATTAAGAATACTCCACGGATATATAAGCTTTACCTTTTTGAATAGTTAGAAGTGTAAAAAGGGAAAACCTAAGATCACTTCAGAAGTCTTGCAAATTCCCTCATCCATGCGTATAAATCTCCGGGGTGCCTTGAGCTCACCCAGTTTCCATCCACTACCACTTCCTCATCCAGGTACTCCGCACCTGCATTTACGAGGTCGTCTCTGATGGTCACAACACTCGTTCCTTTTCTTCCACTTAAAACGCCGGCAGAGATTAGGATTTGAGGACCGTGGCATATGCTCGCAACAGGCTTTCCCTTTTCAAACATCTTTTTTACGACACTCACGGCCTTTTCATTGAGTCTCACGACCTCCGGAGCCTTTCCTCCGGGCAGAACTAAGGCATCAAAGTTGCTGGGATCAACTTCCTCGAACGTTAGATCCACTTTGACAGAATAGTCATGCTTCCCGGTTATCTGCCCCTTCCTAAAGCTTGCAACATAAACCTCATGTCCCTCCTCCTTCAGCCGGTGCAGGGGATAAATAAGCTCCAGATCCTCAAAACCATCCGCACTTAAAAAAAGCACCTTCACGGGAATCACCTCAAAGTTTCTTCATATCCGAAATATTTAAAGCTTTCTGTATTAACGTTATGATGTTGATCGAAGTGATTATGCCCTTAAATACTCTATCTTGGCGTTCCCATTTTCTTCAAGCCATTTCAGGAGCTGCATGGCAAAATGGAACTTCTTTTTCTTGCTCTCCCATATGGGTGTGTGCTTCTTTAGGTGCGGCTTGCTCCATTTTCCCACTCTGTTCCCGAAATCAAACCCCACCAGTATAACTTCTTCAGCCCCCAGACTCTCTGCTAAAAAAACGGCTCTATCCCCATCAGTAAAACCTCCAAAATTGTAGACAATATCCAGGGGTTTCGTCTGACATGTTCCAAGCACATTTTTGAGCTGCGGTACGTACTCTTTGAGCCTTTCAATATTGTCCCCGTGAGCATGGACAACTACGTATGTGCCAAGCTTATTGGCTTTCTTTATGTCATCAAATCGCCCATCCAAGTCCGTTACAATGATGTCCGCTAAAATTTCCCTCTCTAAAAGTGCGCTAGTTGCGCCGTCAGCTGCAATTAACGTACCATCCGAAAAGATATGGGTACTCAAGGCTTCTTCCAAACTCGGCCCGGCTCCAAACACATAGACCCTGTTTTTCATACTCTTTTTGAGATCCTCAACCAGTACATAATTTCCTTTTTCTACTAAAAGCTCTCTCAAAATTAACGCAGCTTCTCTATCCTTTTCAATATCAAATCCCATTTCTGCAACTATTTGGGTGTAGAATTTCTTCCACTCTTTCCATATCATGGTTTTGAGTTATCTTCGAGATTTAAATATCATTTGCTCAATAAAAAATTGAAAAATTCTTCATTCTGTTCTTCCCTGATATTATATGAATCTGTCCAAAGATGCCACACATACAATTCATTTCATTCAATTTTAGCAAAGATTTTTGTCTCCTTTTAATCTCACGTAAAGCAAATCCGCAGCATTGTTATTTTGACATTATCATGTTCACAAAACATTTAAATCCATTAATGTGCTTAAATATACCTTGGTGAATGCCATGAAGAAACACTTTCTATCTTTGTCTGTCGTTGCACTTTTTGTTTTTGCAGTTGCAGCAAGTGGCTGCATCGGTGGAGGAGGAACAACCACATCTACACCCACATCGAGTGCTCCTCAATATGCGGAGCAAATCGTTATAGGAGTCACCGATAAGGTGACGGATCTTGATCCATCCAACGCCTACGATTTCTATACATGGGAAGTGCTAAACAACGTTATGGAGGGGCTTGTTAAGTACAAGCCCGGAACACTTGAACTTGAACCTGCTTTAGCCGAAAAATGGGAAGCCAGCGATGATTCCAAAGTCTGGACATTCCATCTAAGGAAAGATGCCAAATTTGCCGATGGAACACCTCTAAAGGCTCAGGATGTTGTCAGAAGTATTGAGAGGGTAATGAAAATTAGTGGAGATCCCTCTTGGCTTGTTACGGACTTCGTGGATAAGGTTGAGGCAAAAGATGACTACACCGTCGTGTTCTACCTCAAACAGCCAACCGCTTACTTCCTGTCCCTATTGACAACGCCACCCTACTTCCCCGTTCACCCGGACTACGCACCGGATAAGATTGATAGTGATCAAACCGCTGGAGGAGCAGGACCCTACAAGATAACCAAATGGGTTAGAGATGAAGAGCTTGATCTGGAAGTGAACGAGAACTACTACGGTGAGAAGCCAAAAACGAAGAAGATAATAATAAAGTTCTACAGGGATGCCTCCACGATGAGGCTTGCCCTCCAGAACGGCGAGATTGATATTGCTTGGAGAACATTGAGACCAACGGATATACAGAGCATCAAGAAAGAAGGAAAGTTCCAGGTTATTGAGATACCCGGAGCTTTCATAAGATACATATGTTTGAACACTCAA
>QMUB01000050.1 GCA_003663695.1 Thermococci archaeon
GCGGCAACCCTTCTCCTAATCTTGAGACCGTATCTGGGCCCAAATCTCCCAGCTGAACCGACTTTGTTTACCTTTCTTGCTTTTTTTGATTTAGCCATATGAGCATCACCCCTAATGATGATTGTGCTGAAGGGCATTATGCCCACTCATTTAAAAGGCTTTCCATAGATGGACATTATCCAGTCTAATGCCCAATAACTCCAAGCCCTTTTTTAAGTTTTCGCCTTTTCAAAAGAGGCTGTCCCGATAAAGGAAGTGCTTCCACCAATAGTGCATTAACGTACGAATTAAAGCCACAAAACGCCTACCTGCCCGACAGCCCATTCAAAATGGAGAAAGGAGAGAATATCATTCTTTGTTCAAGGAATCTAAAACAACTTTCCTGATTTCGCCAGCTCTCTTTGATGCAATATCAATTGCATACATAAGTTCTTCGAGCTTAAAGCTTCCGCCTTCACTCTTCTGAACTGCTGAGATATATCCGTTTTCATCCGTGGTTATGGTTATCTTCCCGTCCATGACATGCTCCTCTTCCAAGTTGGGATCAACCAGGAGGTTATCTCTTATCTTTGCAAAGCTCACAGGTATTGGGATTTTCCTAACTGGCAGCGGCTCGTATTCATCGAGCTTCACAAGTTCACCAGTTTCTTCATTGTACTCGATCTTCGGAAGCTTCGTGCTCAAAAGGGCGGCCATTGCCCCAATTCCAGCGGCATCCACCAGGTTTCCATCGTGATCGAGCACGTGCACATCTATGAAGATAATTCTAACGAGCTTTCCTGGGACTATTACAAGCTTTTCTAGATCGATTGCCTGACTCTCTCTAATTCCCCTATCCACAACTCTGGCAAGCTCTATAGACCTTTCATCCGGAGGGCCCGGTTCGAACGTGGGAGAGGCAAGTGGAACGAGCTCAACGTTCGTGGTCATCACACCCATGTTTGGAAGGTCCGGGAATGGCTCTCCAACATCCGCTTTTATGCCTACCATGACCTGAGTATTGCCCAATTTTACCCATGCAGAGCCCTCTGCCTTCTCAATCACGTTGGTTTTAACTTCAAGTTCCCTGTAATCTTCTAAGCCTCTTCCATCGATTCTCTTTCCGTCCTTGAGGAGCTCTATAATATAATCCTTCATAATTGACGCAACAACTTCCATCTTTCATTCCTCCTCTGAAATGATGTTGAGGTATTTCTCTTTTAATGCCTCTCTCTGCTTCTGGTAAACAGCCTTTGCACCTTTTATAGCCAGTTTGACTGCTTCCAAAAATTCCTCTTTTGTCAAGTAGCCATCCATCTGAAGCAATGTTATGTCGTTCTTGATGGGCATTATTGCCACAGGGACATCGGCGCTTCCATAGTTGTCCTCCTCCTTATTCAAGTCCAGAACGAGTTCATCCTCTATTTTTCCCGCTGCACATGCCGAAACCAAGTCCTTCATGGGTATTCCCGCATCAGCCAGTGCAAGTGAAGCCGCAACAATTCCCGCCACTCTTGTCCCGGCATCGGCTTGAAGAACCTCTATAAACACGTCTATGGATGTCCTTGGAAAGAGCTCCAAAATTAATGCAGGCTCCAGAGCTCCCCTGATGACCTTGCTTATCTCAACACTCCTCCTATCGGGTCCGGGTTTCTTTCTCTCCTCCACACTAAAGGGAGCCATGTTATATCTTACCCTCAAAATAGCTCTATCCGATCTCTGCAGATGCTTTGGGTGAATCTCCCTTGGGCCGTAAACGGCTGCCAGAATCTTGTTCTTTCCCCATTCCACATAAGCCGAACCATTCGCATTCTTCAAAACCCCAATCTTCATATCAATTTTCCTGAGTTCGTACTTTTTCCTACCGTCAATTCTATAACCCTTTTCGTCCAGCAATTTCAATTCCTCAGGCTTTTCCATCATTACTCTCTCCTCCCTTTGATTCAAATTTGGGTATGTTCTCAATTACTCCCTGCTCTTTCAAAGTCCCAAGCCTCTTGATTAGGTATTCTTTAACCCTGTCCGTTAATCCATGTGTATGGCTCTCCCTGTTCACCTTGAGAATTGCTTCTATGGCGAGCTTTTCAAGCTCCTTCTTCCTTCCACTCACCCATACCCATCCGTTCTGTCCTACGATTATGCGCGTCTGGGTGAGTTTTTTAATCATGTTTATCATTGAACCGCCCTTTCCTATCAATCTGGGAACTTTTGAAGGGGTTATTTTGACTATCTGTCCTCCCCTTAGAGGACCGCCATTAAAGGGCATTCCCTTTGTTATCAGGTCGATCTGGTTTACCTCGTTAAATGCCTTGACCTTGGCATAGATTATATCCCCTATATCAAACATTTTTCTCAAATCAGTCTTTGCAAGGTCAATGCGCTCATCCGTGACGTCCTGTATCCTCAGACCCGCTTGATAGGGCGCTCCTATATCAACAGCCCAGTTTGAGAACCGTACATCAACTATTTTCCCTATCACATTATCCCCAACTTCCGGAATGTAGGGTCCCTCTAAGGGTATAACCCTAATCATATCTCCTCTAATCTCCACAAGTCCTATTACTGTTGAGTAGATCCTGTTGCCTTCTCTAAACGTTCCTTTTCCTGCTCTATATGGCCCCTGAGCTATAAGAGTCCCTGGAACCACCAATTCCTTACTATTTACAAAAACCTTCTTCATAAGCCCTTCCTCTCTACAAGTTTGGTTATAGCATGCCCCTTTGTCAGGGCATTAAGCTTTTCATAAAATTCTTCTTCAATTCCACCCGGGATTTCGATTAAAAACATCCATGAGCCATCACTTGCCCATTCTTCCCTCTTGATTGTCCCAAAATGCCTCACTTCCCCAAAGGCTCTCCCCGCATATTCCGAGGGTATCTTGACCGCAATCACTTTGGTTTCAATCCTTATGGGGAGCACCCTGCGTATCGCTTTTAAAATCTGGGGAACCTGGGCTTCTGCATCCTTGAATAAATCAACGTGAACTCCCACCTCTTCCATGGCTTTCAATATCCGTTCGGGGGGATGGGGATATCCTGTTCTTGGATCCACACCGTTCCTATGGATTATCATTGCCACCTGCTTCTTCTTCTCTTCCAGCATCTCTTTCCTCTGCTGCTGGGTTAAATGCACCTCTCCCTTCCTAAGGATTATTTTAGCAACCTCATACGGGTCGCTGGTCCCGAATATTTTCTCCATTTCATGCTCGCTTGCCTTATCCCCTTTATGGGCATCCTTAAAAACGTAAGGGGTAGCGAGAATATCCTCAACGTTGACTTCCCTGCCCTCCTTAAAGTCCCTTGCCAAGTAAGGATCCACAAGTATTTCAAAGGTCTCTCCATGTGTTTTTAATCTAGCAATCACTGCATTATCCAAGCTTACTGGCATAAATGCCACCTCAGTAATTGTTGTCCAGGTCGGAATAGTCTACTTCTTCTTCCTCTTGAACTTCCTCTTCTTCAGCCTCTTTGAGGGCTTCTTCCAAGCATTTTGCAACCTTCTCTGGGCTGACCTTCTCAAACCTCTTGCTCTCCATTGTGATTATTGCAACTTCTATTCCTTCCGGAACCGGGTTCTCCATGGTTTTCGCAAGGGCAAATACTGCCAGCTTTATGGCGTCGTCTAAGTCCATGTCATCCTTATATTTATCCTCAAAAATTGCCATCGCTGTATTCCTTCCACTACCGATGGCGACGGCTTTCCACTCGAAGTAAGCTCCACTTGGATCGGTTTCAAATAGCTGGGGTTTGTCATTAACACCTGCCATCAGGAGAGCGACACCAAAAGGTCTAACTCCTCCATACTGGGTGTGCATTTGCTTGAGATCACAAATCTTTTTAACGAGAACCGTAAGAGGAACTGGCTCTCCATAGGTTAGGCGATAACTTTGAGACTCCAAACGAGCCCTATCCACAAGAATTCTTGCATCCGCCAGTATACCACTTGAAGCGGCTGCTATGTGTTCATCAATCTGGAAGATTTTCTCATAGCTCCCCGGTTCTATTAAACGGCTTGTAATCCTCTTTTCCACTGCCAGAACAACTCCATCTTTACACTTAATACCAACGGCCGTTGCTCCCCTTTTTACAGCCTCCCTTGCATATTGTACTTGGAAAAGCCTTCCATCAGGGCTGAAAACCGTTATTGCCCTATCATATCCAGCCTGCGGTGGTACAAACGCCATTTTACATCACCTCATAAGTTATCGTAATTCATTAAGCAAACTTTGCACCCTTGCTTTATATACCCTCCGATATCAAAATTTACGGGATTTATAATTAAGCTTTTCCCTATTACTTCCACCCAAACTCTTTCAGAAATTTCATCTTGAGCCTTTTAATCGTACCTGAAACACCGAGAGTTTTAACCACTGCATGTGAATCATTTATCCTGCTTATCAAGGCTAGAGCGAAGCGCACCCTCTCAACATATCTCCTATCACATCTGAGGATCCCGGTCTGACTTTTCTCATCGAATTTTATAAACCAGGGTTTAGCCTCCGCAGTTCCAAGCTCTCCAAGAACTCTAAGGGATGTCTCCCAGAGGGCATTTTTAATTTCTCTAGATGTAAATTTCCGTTCACCTACAACCTGAAAGGCTATGTACCTCCGTTTATCCCTTAAAGTGGGTGGAAGGGTCTTTGGTCTCGCGCTCATGAACGAAAATTGAATGGGTGCTTTATTAAATTATCTCCCCGGCATGACAATGAACCGCTTTATATGGGAAACATTTTTGTCATAAATCCAATTTTTATTCCATATACTAAACTTTTGACAACAGATTATGCAAAAAATTTTTATCCCGGAGAGCATCTAAATGCCTTGATGTCTCATGATAATCAGGAGTGAGTGTTTTTGGACATCATGCTAATGCCCCTCCCCTTGTCCTTATTTTTGTAAATATAAAAAGGCGGGTGGAGTTTTTAATCTAAGGAGGCATTGCTTTTGGCAACCTCCATATCATGGTAGACAGTTCTAGCTCATTCTTCTCTCGCTTTCGGGATTTGCTTTTAAGAAACAAGGGGGAGGGGATAGTACCGGCTCCTGAAAGCGCCCATGCCATAAAAGCGGTCATAGACCTTGCACTTGAAGCAAAGAAAAAGGGAGAAGAAAAGCTGACCTCCTCCCCTTTGCGAGGGTTCCAACGAGAGTGGGGGAGGTTTGTGGGCCCATCACCTACTCCCGTTGCCAGTTTCGGTTAAACCCACGGGCCCGGTCTTGGGCCCGTTACCCCTACCGCAGAGCGGTTTGGGGTTATCGCTCAACGTCCACCATTTAGAGTTTTTACGGCCACGCCGACTGGCGTGGAATGTGGACGCCTTACGGCGTTAACCCTCCAATGCTGGAGGGTATCTGACGGTGGCCTCTCCGAGGCCCTATTACGTTGCAAGAGTTTAAAAGGGTTTCTACTCTAATGCCAATTTTAGAATTCTTGCATCCCCGCCCCGAGGCTTTCAAAAGTGTAATACTCTTCAATCTGAGCGGACACGGTTTGCTGGATCTCAGAGGTTATGAGGACTATCTGGAGGGCAGGCTCGTAGATTATGGGCCCAAAAAACTTCCAATTTTAGATGATTAATTCTTTATTTTTTCAAAATTTTTTGAGGGAAGAAAGTTAGGGAAGCTTTGGCCTGAGGTATTTCCATTCCCAGAGCAATACCAAAGCTCATCAAGTCCCTGGGAGCACGAACTTCCCATATACTTTCCGCTGAGGAGGTGAGAAAACGCGGTGCTCTGTACTTCTCAATCAAACGCCAGTTCCTCATCATGAGCCTCAGCATGTTAGCCCTCTCATAGGGATTTGCTCTCAGGAGAGGAGAGAATGAGAATCCTATTGCAACATCATTCCTTGCAGCCATTCTGGCCAAGATATGATCCATCCCACTGTCCCTCCTTCCAAGCTCGGGCGATATCAACGCGTCAACCTTAGCCTCAAGAGCAGCCCTGTTGATTTTTAAGTTCCCTCCCTGAACATAAAGGAGTGCCCTAAGCTTTCTATTTTTTAACTCCCGAATCAGAGAGGGTTTCTTTGTTATTAAAAGGAGTGCGACATGTTTATATTTTGCTCTCAGCTCGCTGAGTTCTTCATTCAGAGCAGCATAATCGGGGCTTTTCTCAAGAGAGATCACCTTTGTAAAAACAACCTCATCATACCACTGCTCAGCAAGCGCATATGCTTCATCATTTCTCACATCCAGTTCAATCATTCCTTCAACCACTCCTCAACAGCTTTAACCACGCTCTCCTTTTTCATCGGGAAGGCTTTTACCTTTATTCTGATCTGAATAACATCCTCTCCCTCATCAACATGCGCCTCTCCTAGATAAGCCTTCTGTTTGTTGAAACGGACATAAAAGACTCCTTCTTCGTCAATCTTCTCATTCAAATGCTCCAGAAGATATTTTTTATTTTCCTCACCCAGCAACATTTTGAAGTGCCTTAAAAAAGCCCTCACATGTCTAGCCTTCTTGATTTCAAGATTGATAACTTTAATTGGATTTCCAAAATATCCCTCTGTCTCAAGTATTTCAAAATCCACGTCATCGTCTGGAATCTCTTCAGGGATGAATGTACCTAGAGCTTCCAGAACTTTATCCTCATTCTCCGTTCCATGAATAAACGTGCTTATCCTAACGTGATGTGCCTGCATGCTATCACCAGAGGAGAATTAGAAAAAGAACTTTAAAAGCTATTGCCCTGAAAGACGATAAAAAGAGTAAGGGATCACTTACCCCTTCCCTTGTTAGCCCTAATGCTTGGCCTAATCTTTTCAGCACCTTTACCCTTGTTCCTCAGACCTCTGCTCTTCTTGCCGGCTGAGGTAAGACCTCTAAAGACTCTACCCTTGTGAGCCTTGCCTGCTATCCAGGCTATCTTTGGATCGCTCTTTATGACCGGATGGTGCGGGTCGACCATTATAACCTCAAACCACTTGTACATTCCATCCTCGCCAACCCAGTAGGAGTTGAGAACCTCAAGGTTGGGGAACTTTCTCGCGGCCTTCTCCTCCGCAATCCACTGAAGGCTCTTCTTTGGTGAATATCTAACCATACCCATCTTTGAGGGCTTCCTTCCACCCTTCCACCTTGGTCTCTTCCTTCCACCGCGCCTGACCTTAACTCTCACAATGACATAGCCCTGCTTAGCCTGATAGCCAAGGTTTCTGGCTCTATCCAAGCGGGTTGGCCTCTCAATCCTAATAACCCCTGGTTCCCTTCTCCACTTTATCATCCTAATCTTGTTGAGTCTACCCACGTAGCTCTTCTTTGGAGCTTTCCAAGCTTCTCTTATGTATTTGTACATTCCCATCTTTCCCACCTCGTTTTTGCTGTTTGTGGTTCTCCGCCTAGCGGAACATCCCGCGGGTTCTCCCGCCCAGTCGTGGTGAGTTTGGGGTTCCAGTTTTTAAAGGTTGCGGAAGAGTTAATACATCCAAGAGATGAGGTATTTAGGTGGTCGAAATGAACAGGCTTGATAAGCTCGTTGGGCTTATGGACGATTATATGGGAGCACTGATAACGCCGGGCACAAACTTTTATTATTTGACGGGCTTAAATCCCTCTGCCACAGGTGAAAGGCTATTTTTATTAGCTCTAA
>QMUB01000051.1 GCA_003663695.1 Thermococci archaeon
CTACTGCTTATCCTGCAGTATCGAACGTTGAAACTCTGTTAGGATAAATATTCAAGAATGGAACAAAAAGTAACGATTGGTAAATTATGCATTTCAGCCCAAAAGTTCCTTCACGGTTCTCTCAACAGCTTCGTAGCTGTTCATCTTTGGCTTCCATCCCCTGGCTCTGGCTTTTTCTATGCTCAGACGCATGAACTTTACGTCGCCCTTCCATCCCCTTCCTCCATCAACTCCACCGGTGAAGCGGAATTTTGGATTTAAGCCCATTCCTTTGCTAACGGCTTCAGCTATTTCCTTAACCGTAATCCAGTCTTCACTACCGAGATTGTAGACATCGAAAATTTTTCCTTCTTCCTTAAAGCGCTCGAAGAGGTATAACATAGCTTCAACCGTGTCGCTGACATGGAGATAGCTCTTTCTCTGCGTTCCATCGCCTAAAATTTCGAGCTCCTCTGGATTCGCTTTGAGCTTGTTTATGAAGTCGTAGATTACACCGTGATTGGAGCGCTCTCCTATAATGTTTGCCAAGCGAAAGACGAGCGACTTTATATCAAATGTGTGAGCGTAGCCGCTGATTAAAGCTTCAGCCGCTAATTTTACTCCTCCATAGACGCTTATGGGTTCTAGAGGAGCGTAGTCCTCAGGTGTGGGAATTATTTTAGCGTCACCATAAACGGTTGATGATGATGTGAATATGATGTATTCGACATTTTCTCTTCTCATGGCCTCTAGGAGGTTGTACGTGAGCAAAACGTTGGTTTCATAGAGAAGCTCTGGACTTTGGGCGCCGATTCTAACCTCGGGATTGGCTGCCAAGTGAAAAACAGCCTCCACCCCTTTAACAGCTTCGCTGCAAACGCCCGGCTCCCTCAAGTCGCCCTTTATAAATTCAAAGCGCTCGTTATCCAGCCACCTTTTAATGTTTTCTAGGCTTCCGGCGCTTAAGTCATCAACGACTTTAACTTAATACCCCTTCACCATTAGCGCATCAACCAAGTGTGAACCGATAAATCCAGCACCGCCTGTTACGAGGATTTTCACTTTTACCACCACAACTATTAATGCAAAATGATTTAAATATCTTTGGCGTAAATTTTAACACTTGAGTTGTGAATCAAGGTGATGGCGATGAAAGCACTAATTATGGCTGGCGGCTATGCTACTCGTTTGTGGCCCATAACCAAAGATAATCCCAAGGCGTTGCTGCCTGTGGGAGATAGGGTTATTCTCGATTACATCCTCGAGAAGACAAAAGAGCTTGATATGGAAGTTTATATATCCACAAACCGCTTCTTCGCCAAGTATTTTGAGAGCTATGCTGAAGATAAGGGCGTGGAGCTTTTGGTGGAGGACACACTCCACGAGGAGGAGAAGCTCGGCACTATTGGAGCGCTGAAGTTAGCTATAGACGAACTAGGCTTGGACGATTATCTCGTAATAGCTGGCGATAATTTATTTTCATTCGAGCTCGATGAGTTTTTGAATCGCTACGATGGGCGGACTCTCATAGCGGTCTATGATGTTGGGGACTTTGAGCTGGCAAAGAGATATGGTGTTGTGATTTTGGAGGGAGAGAGGGTCGTTGACTTTCAGGAAAAGCCTCTAAATCCGAAGAGCACACTCATAAGCACGGGTGTCTACGTGTTTCCCAAAGAAACCATGGCGAGGGTTGGTGAGTATTTAAATGAGGGCAATAAGGATTCTCCGGGCTATTTCATCCAGTGGTTGCTTGGAAAGGGTGAGGATATTCAAGCCTATCGCTTTGATGAGTATTGGTATGATATAGGGAGTGCGGACAGCTATCTGGAGGCTCTTAAGACATTGCTAAAGGAAAGCCACATAGAAGAGATTCAAATCAGCCCATACTCCAAAATAATTCCTCCTGTGGTGATAAAGAAGGGTGCCCGGATTTTGGGGAGGTCTATGATAGGACCCTACGCTTACATAGGGGAGAACTGTGTAGTTGAAAGCTCGGATGTGAGCGATTCCATAGTTTTCAAGAATACAGTAATCAGAAACTCTACAATCTGGCGCTCCATAATCGATGAAAAGTGCGAAATAAGGAATTTGGAGCTTAAGAAGAGCCTCGTTGGGGGACATGCAAAGATACAGCGGGGAGATTAGCGTAGACCCATATCCCAACAATTTTCTCTTTAATGATGGTCTTTAGGCATGCTTATTGGCTCGACTGTCGTGAAGGGTGAGGTTTTTCAAGGAAAAATGTCAGAATGCAATTGTTTCCCCGTGCATGTATTTAAAGACACTTGGATCCTTCATAGTGGTAATTCTCTTTCACATGTTCCTATTTAGTCGTCAGTGTATTTTTCAAGGCACAAAACTTTTTATAGTTAAAATATACAATTGTCAATAATAAATTCCAAAATGGTGGTGAGTTATGAAAAGATGGTTGGGAATATTAGTAATTGGAGTTGTTTTGGGAATGGTAGGAATGCACGCAGGAGAAGCCTTCTTCACCGATATAAGCAGGTCCGAGAACAATGAGCTATCCACCGGAGAGTTTGAGATTAAAGTGAGCAAGGATGGGAGCTACTTCCGCGACGATTTAAAGCTCTTTGATTTCAAGGACATAGCACCAGGTGATTCCAGAGAAGTAACCTTCTACATCAAAAACTACGGGGATATTGATGTTTCAAAGCTCAAACTGAGGTTCAATGTGAAGGATCTCGAGGATGGAAGCCTCTCCTCTGCAGAAGCCCTTGTGGATAACACCACAGATGTGGGCGAGCTGAGCGGGAACACAATTATAGAGGACTTCGAAGTAGCCAAAGGAAATCAAACATACAGGCTTAATGACTACATCGGGAAGAGCCTAAAGGAAGTCAACGGTTCGAGCATAAGCCTGCTAAAGGAGAACTTAAAACCGGGTGAAAAAGTTAGGGTAAGGCTCTCCCTGCGTTTAAGCTCAAGCGCCGGGAATGAGTGTCAAACGGATATTGCAAAAATCTCCATGAGCATATACGCAGAGCAGTGAGTTTTTAAGCATCACTCCCCTTTTTCTTTTGGTGCTTGTGATGATAGGAATTATCTTTGATATGGATGGTGTGCTATACAGGGGGGATCGTCCCATAGAGGGAGCTGGAGATGTCATCGAATTTTTAAAGTCACATAAAATCCCTTTTGTCTTCCTTACAAATAATTCCACAAAAAATGCTGCTATGTATAGGGAGAAGCTTCAAAAAATGGGAATTGAGGTGGAGGAAGAGAAGATAATAACTTCAGCCTATGCGGTTGCCCACTATCTGGAAAAACACTTTGATAGGGGAAACCTCTTCGTGATCGGGGGAAAAGGACTTCAGAAGGAAATTGAAGCTATTGGATGGCCAATAATAAACATCGAGGATGCAGGAAGTCAGTGGAAGGATATAGATTACGTGGTGGTTGGCTTGGATACCAAGCTCACCTATGAAAAGCTAAAATATGCGACCCTCGCAATACGAAACGGAGCCCTTTTTATAGGTACGAACCCCGACACCACGTATCCGAGTGAGGAGGGCATCGTACCAGGCGCTGGCTCTATTTTAGCCGCTTTAAAGGCTTCCACAGGAAAGGACCCCCTTATCATCGGGAAACCTAATGAGCCGGTTTATGAGATTGTTAAGGAGAAGCTCGAAGCTGATGAGATATGGGTTGTTGGGGATAGGTTGGACACGGATATTGCTTTTGCAAAACGTATAGGCGCCAAAGCTATAATGGTGGCCACGGGTGTCAACACGCTTGAAGATGTTGAGAGAAGTGATGTTAAACCTGATTTAATCTTACCAAGCATAAATGAGCTCATAGAGTATCTGAGAGTAGCGCTTAACATCCGGAATCTTTAAAAGCTTTTAAGGGAATCGGGGCATGGTGAGCATTGTGAGGCTTAGAGAACTCCTTGAAAACATAATATGGCAGGAGAATGAGCTCTATAACTTATACAAGCTGGGAGAGACTTTTGCCTCTTCTGAAAAACCCTCTTTTATGAGTCATTTCTCATGGCTTGCGAGTGAGGAGCTTAGACACAGGATGACAGTTGAAGGCTTTTTGGAAGAGGGTATGCTGGAGGGAACCCCCATTATAGATTATCTGGATGCCCTAGGTCTTGAGCCCTACTTTAAAGATGAGCGTGTCGAGCCAAAAACTCTGGAGGACTTAATCTTGGATGCCCTTATAAGAGAAAAGCACTCCTATGAGCTCTATTCAAAACTATCGAAAATCTTGGAAGGCTCTTTGAGTGAGATATTCCTCATGATGGCAAATGAAGAGCTCAAACACGCTTATCGTCTGAAAATTATGTATGAGATGCTGGGAGAGTGAAGGTTCCCACGGAGGATTGTTTATTCATTCACCGTAGCATTCTAATATTCCCGTGCCCCACGTGTCGTAATGTGCTCTAGTGTTCATTTGGGCATTTCTCTGATGAGGGAAAGTTCATTGGTTATTGAAAAGCTGCATGGACGTTAATTGGAAGTAACTATTGTTTGTTATGGCTCTTTTATGGATTTAAACGCTCTGAAAAACTTTATATGTACTAAAAAGGCAGCATGTCTTGCTTTTGCTCTTGAGGAATTGAAAATGTATACAATGTGCACAAATGTACAGGAGGTTGGGATATGGAGAGCTTTAGGGACGTGCCAAAAAATGTTGCTTCGGATAAAAGACAAACATATCGTGAGATAACCCCAGCAGCCGTTATATTGGGCGTTTTATGGGGTGCGTTCATGGCTGCAAGCTTCACATATGCTGGGATGATAATGGGATTCACTTCAGGTGGCTCTGCAATAGCTGCAATTGTTGGATGGGGAATTCTTAGAGGCGTTCTTAAGAAAGGCACTGTTGTGGAGAACAACATCGTTCAAACCATAGCATCAGCTGTCAACATCTCCGTTTCGGGAGTTATATTCACAATACCCGCCCTCTACATCATGGGCATGCACGAGGAGATAAGTACCCTATACTTCTTCCTTGCAACTGCTGCAGGTGCCATATTGGGAATCACCTTCATAATTCCCCTTAGGAAGCAGATGATCGAGATAGACAGGCTTAAGTTCCCCACGGGAACCGCGGTAGCAACAGTTCTTAAGACCCCCGGAAGCGGTATAGAAAAAGCCAGATTACTGTTCTTCGGAATGATTTTGAGTGCTTTGGTTTATCTGGTGCAGCAGTTCCCCCTTCTTGGTCTGCCCCATGTGCTTCCAGAGGTCATTAACATAGGCTCCTTCCTCCATCTCCCTTCGTGGATAAATCTTGCCATGGCACTATCTCTAATGGTCTTTGGAATGGGGCTCATAACGGGAAGGAACGGTTTGATAGTCCTGGCCGGAGGAGCGCTCTCCTATTACATAATAACGCCCGTGGTTAAGGCTTTGGGATGGATTCCAAGTGATGTTCAGGGTGCTGCGGTGAGCTCATTTGTATATGCCAACATGACGAGACCCCTTGGGATAGGAATGCTCCTCGGGGGTTCAATTGCGGGTTTAATACTCTCCCTACCCGTCATAGCAGTAGCAATGAAGAGCATTGCCCAGGCTAATAAAATGGGTGCCAGGAGCAGGAATGAAGAGCTTCCAATAAGCTATCTCTATGCAGGTGCGGGATTGGCGTTCCTTCTTCTGTTTATAACAGCATACAGACTTTCAAATCTGGGTTTAGGAAGGAGCCTCCTCACGGCGTTCATAGGTGTGGCATGGATATTCATAGCCTCTCTCTTAGTGGCTATGTCAACGGGAATGACGGACTGGAGTCCAGTTTCTGGACTTTCACTAGTCTCTGTGATGATACTCCTCTACCTGACAAACAAGAACGTTCCGCTGACGATCCTCTTGGGTGCTACGGTAGGCGTGGCTATCTCAGGTGCAGCGGATATGATGCAGGATCTCAAGACAGGGCATCTTGTGGGTGCTATACCCTCAAGACAGCAGAAAGTGGAGCTTTTAACCGCTTGGATTGGTCCGATAATAGCATTAACCGTCGTTGGACTCATATGGAAAGCCTATGGAATAGGAAATGACATGGTTCCCGCACCACAGGCGATGGCGTTAAAATCAATGGTGGATGCGATACTCGGGGGAAGCGTTCCCATAGATAAATTCCTGGCAGGAGGTATCTTAGGATTTGCACTTTCATTAAGCGGCGTCCCTGGATTGGGAGTTTTGGTAGGTCTTTCAATGTATCTACCAATGCTCTACATACTCCCCTACGGTCTTGGATGCATAGTTCATGAGCTCACAAAGAAGAAAAAGGGACACGAATTCATCACAGAGAAGGTGCTTCCCTTTGCTGCAGGTTTGATGGTAGGAGAAGCTGCAATGACATTGCTCTTTGCAGTGCTAACTGTGGCTGGAGTCCTGCATCCATGAGGTGATGGAGATGAAAAAGCTCATCGGAAATATCATGCTTACAGGAGGATTAATTGGAGGGGCAATTAGTGCTGCAAGGATACCTCCAATGTGGGGAGGAGTTATTGGGTCATTGATCATCATGGGAGTAGGCATAGTTCTTAGAAGGCGGGGAGAGAAGGAAGAGCTTCACAGGGCGACTCAGAAAGGAAGCGGCGGAATTCAAGAACTCGAAAGAATCCTTACTAAGGCTATAGAAGATGTTGGGGAAATAATGAAGATAGAAGAGCACAATAAGGTTAGGGAATCCCTATCAAAGGTGCTCGAATTTTTGGACGGGTTTGCGGAGAAAGCTCGGCCCCTGAGAATCGAGAGTCTTAAGGCATACGGGCAGCTCATGACAGCTTTCAGCAGGGCGGAGAGAAGTCTAAACAGAGCCTGGAGTGCCTATGCCGATGGCTATGAAGGCGAAGGGAGAACTTATTTGGAGTTTGGATACGAGGGCTTGAAGGAAACCCTCAACACACTGAAATCCATTGAGTGATTCATTTTTAGGAATCTTTTTATTTTTTAACCCCTATCTTGTAGGGGTGGTATTATGAGGGCGTTCATCGCCATTGAGATTAACGATGCGGTTAGAGAAAACCTCGTTAAAGTGCAGGATAAGATTGAGCGCGCTAAAGCGGCTAAGATAAAGTTCGTTGAGCCGGAAAACCTGCATTTAACGATCAAGTTTTTGGGGGAGATTACAGAGGAGCAGGCGAAAGATATAGGCGAGATTTTGGAGGGCATAGCTAAAAAATACAGGAAGCACAGCGTTAAGGTTAAGGGTATAGGCGTTTTCCCGAGCTACAACTACATCCGCGTTATGTGGGCGGGCTTAGAGGGAGATGAGGAAATCAAAAAAATTGCTCAGGACGTTGAAAACGCCATGAGGAAGCTCGGCTTCAAAAAGGACAAGGAGTTTGTGTCACACATAACGATTGGAAGGGTAAAGTACGTCAGGGACAAGGTCGAGCTCATGCTCACTTTAAAGGAGCTCGCCAATGAGGACTTCGGTGAGTTCACCGTCGAAGCTATAGAGCTCAAGAAGAGCACCCTAACGCCCAAGGGCCCGATTTACGAGACGATAAA
>QMUB01000052.1 GCA_003663695.1 Thermococci archaeon
ACTCCAATTATCTTCCCACCAGCGATCCCAACAATCTTAACCCCATCAAGTCTGTACGTTCTGTTGGTTAAAGGAAGGTGAAGGATGGTTTCACCCCCATAACGCACGAGGAGGAAATCATCCCCAAAGGGGTAACCCTCATCGTAATGCTCATCAATCCGCAACACTTCGCCATTACAATCAAAAATCGACGTGTAATTTTCGTAATGAGCCAAAAGATATTCCGATGAAGTGACCAATTTGAGGGGAGTTTCAGCCTTGAAGGTGAAGTTTTCAATGTGATAGGCGCTGCTCATGTTGTAAAAGTAAAGAGCATCCTCCAGACCCTTATACTACACCAGAGCAGCAAAACAATTATCAAAAACCACCGCAGCGTTTATGGTTGTCACATTCTCCTCCTCACCGGAAAATTGCAGGCAGTATCCCTCGTTAATCCCCATGCTTCTAAAACCGCCCTCATTAAAGTAAGCGAGCGCTTTGCCCTCACTTGAGATCGCATAACCGGTACCGTTTTCTTCAACATGGAGGGAGAAATGAGGATAATCCTCATAACCGCACTCCACCGGGAGAGAGCCTTCCCAGAGAAGCTTGCCCTCTTTAAAGTAGTAAAGCCTCCATGTGTAGGGTACTCCAATGATAGCATACTTCCCTTTCGCCACCACTTTAGGCACTGTGCCCTTACGGTCGCTCTTGAAGGAGTATTCCTTGGTTTCACCGTTTTCCGGGAAGTAAAAGAAAACGTTAACTTTAAGGTCTTTATAATCATGCTCCGCCATAACGATGAAATCCTCTCCCACAGCCACTGAATTCCTTAACTTCAGTGATTTAGACCACTTATCATTCAGAATAAATCCTTTGGGACGCTTTACATGAACTTTGTAGTTTAGATAAGTGACGAGATAATTCCCCACAGACCCGAGAATTTTCTCGTTTCCCACTCTGTATCCCTGAATACTCCCGTTTCCAATCAAATACGCCTTCCCCCCGGAGCGAACGATCACCCCGTTGGATATTTTAACATCATCAATGCGGGAGAATGAGTATTCAACCAGAGTGTAGCTATCATGATGCTCAAGGTAAGGAGTGGGCGTGCTAACGGGCCACAGAGCCAGCAAAATGAAGAGAATTAAGAACGGAGGAAGCAGGTATATCCTCTTCAGCATGGCGATACCTCTTACTCTCATTATCCAGCCAAATTCATAAATTTTTTCATTCCCTCCCAAAAGAGGTCGAAGGGTTGGAAGGATATTTAAAAACAGTTCTCTCTGTATCCACAAAAAGTTTAAATCCAATGAAGACCTAAATAGTTTAGGTGAGAACATTGCGTAGAGCTCAGAGTGCCCTTGAGTATCTTTTCATGCTGGCTGCAGCATTGATATTGGTCTCCATAGTGATCAAGGTAATAAACGATAGTTTGAGTGACATAAATTCCATTCTTACGGATTATATCGCCAAGCTCAGGGAACAGATGATCCAGAATCTATGAGGTGAAATCAATGAGCGGTGAACTTCTTTTAATAGCATTAGGGGTTATTATGGGAGTTCTTACCTCCTATACGGACATTAAAACGGGATTTATAGATGACAAGCATGTATTTCCAATAGCGGGACTTGGAATAATCTACTATCTTTATCAGGGTTTTATTGTAAAACATGATACGATCTTTGCAGTTGCCGGCATTGTGGGTTTGGGTTTGGGCTTTCTCCTGGGATACATTCTCTACTTCACGGGAGGCTGGGCGAGCGGTGATGTTGTGATTCTAATGGGATTCTCGGCTCTCTTCCCATATGCATCGAGCTATGCCCGAATGAAACCTTTTTACGCCACTCAATACCCCCTTCACGCTATAACGCTCCTTCTGAACAGTATAATTGCAATATTCCCCTTCATCATGATATATGCACTGGGAGTCCTGATAGCACAAAAAAAGACGGACAGGTTGAAACAGGTTTTCTATGAAAGGGCAAACCTATCAATTGAGGTAAGCCTGTGGATTATAGCTTCCTTTATAGTGCTAATACTCATCCAAAAGCATCTCAACCTAACACTCCATCCAGCAGTACGATACATAACTACCATAGCGCTCATAACCCTCCTTGGAAAGTTCAAAAAAGCTGGAGACATAATTGGATGTATCGCCCTAGTATACGGTTTTTACATTGCAGGACCCACCATAGTATACGCCTTTTTAAAGCTTCTAATCGTGCTCTACATCTTTAAAGTGTTCTTTTCAGTTGTCAAAGTTCTTAGGAGCGAAGTCCTGATAGAAGAAAAACCAATCGAGGAGATAAATGAATGGGACATAATTGGAGAGTGGATATATGAAAAGGAAGGAAAAATTCTAAGGGACAGGGAGAGCTCCTTTGAAAAACTTAGGAAGGCTGTCAAAACTGGTGATTTATCTCTCCTAAACCCTTCTTACAATGGAGCTATAGTCTCGCCGACGGCAGAAGGAATTACCGGAGAACAGCTGGAGAGGTTAAAGTCCCTCGTAGAAGAAGGAAAGATCGAGAACAGATTTCTCGTGAAAAAAGCCATGCCTTTTGCACCCGCTCTCTTTCTGGGCTTTTTGATTTCCGTGTTCTACGGAGATCTATTCTGGTGGCTCGTCCTCAAGATGGCGGGGATTTAAGATCCCTCAATTATTTCTTTAACATGACAAATTCTCTCCACTCATTCACAATCTAACAAAATTTAAGATCTCCTCAATTATTTCTTTAACCTCATGGAGACTTTTGACCTCATAATCCCCCCTTACCCCCTCATGCGGGTTTATGGCTATGCTCACATCGGCTTCCTCAAACATAACTATGTCGTTAAAACCATCACCAACGGCTATCGTGAGTTTCGGTTTGAGCTCCTCTTTGAGTTCTCTTAAAATCACCCCTTTGTTTTTGAAATCTACATGGGGCTTAACTTTACCTGTAATCACCCCCTTCTCATCAAAAATCAGCTCGTTGGCAAAAACATAGTCAACTCCAAGCTCTTTCGCGACTTTCCCAGCAAGGCACATAAGTCCGCTGCTCAGGATTGCTATTTTGAAGTCCCTATTCTTGAGAAAATCTATGAGCTCTCTAGCTCCATCCATATACTCGACGCTCTCAACCCACTCCATGATTTCATCTCTCGTATGTCCTTTCCACAGGGAAGCGTCAAGTTCTGCCCATTTAACGTAATCAATCTTCCCGGAGAAGAAGAGCTCCGCATACTCCTTACCCTTTTCCCAGGTTCCAAAACGCTTGTGAAGCTCGACCCACCCGGAGACGGATTTTACGAGTGTTCCTTCAAGATCAAAGGCTATTAACCTCATTTTATTCCCTCCACCCATGCTCACCTATGAGTGGCACAAAGGCAACCCCTCCATGCCTGATGATCCTTCTCTTTCCGCCTTTTAGTTTGATGACCTCATAGAGCTCCTGCCATAAGTGGTAACTTCCCACGGGAATTAAAAGCTTTCCTCCAACTTTAAGCTGCTCCACCAGCGGTTCCGGAACTTTTGGTGCTCCCGCGGTAACGATAATAACATCATAGGGAGCTTTTGGAGGAAAGCCCTTCGTGCCATCACCCAGAATAACGTGAACTCTATCATAGCCCGCCCCTTTTAGGTTCCTCCTCGCAAATTCGGCAAGCTCGGGAATCCTCTCAATCGTGTAGACATCCGTTTTCACCAGCTCATACATGAGAGCGGCGTTCCAGCCACTGCCCGTGCCAATTTCAAGGATGTTAATCCCCTCTTCGAGCCCGGCAAGCTCAAGCATTATGGCTACCATATGCGGGGCGCTTATAGTTTGACCGGCAGGAATTGGCAAAGGCTCATCCACATGAGCATAGTCCCTGTATCTCTCCGGGACAAACTTATAACGTGGAACTTTGAGAAAAGCATCCCTAACACGTTCGCTCTTAATTATACGTTCGAGTTCAAGCCTTTTCACAAGCCTCTCCCACTTATCGTAGAGCTCATCCTCCATGTTCCCACAGAGAAAAATAGGGCAAGATGGTATTTACCTTTTACCGTTTATGCCCCCTGTAAATTTCGAGCTTTCTCCTTGCTTTTCCTCTTATAGCATGTCCCATCAGCCTTTTAATCTCATCAGCCTTTGCAATCCCTCTTTTAATAGTGCCGCTCTCCGTCCTTATCCTTTCTATTTTGAATGTATAACCCCCGACTTCTATGACCTCTCCCGTGGCAAACTCCTCTTCTCTATCAGCTTTGACTTTGAATGACTGTGTAACACCATCTTTCAGATATATGGAGACCCCAAAAACGGCAGGGAAGCTTATGTTTTCCCCCCATAATGTTTTTATATCACCTATTACAGCTTTCTCAACTCTCCTCATACCTTCGAGCTCGATCCCTGTGATTCTAATATCCCCCTCTTCAATTTCCACTATATCTCCCACTCGGATTTCCTCTCCCTCCGGAAGCTCTGCAACGGTTTTGTAGCTCTTCTCATGTTCGCTCACAATTAGGGGGACCTTCACAGTTTTTGGAAGCGTAATTTGCCATACATTGCCACAGTCGAGACATCTAAGCGTAATCTGGCGCCCTCTCTCCTTTATAACCTCCACATTATCACTCCCGCATTCAGGACACTCCATTTTTCTCACCCCTCATGAGTTCCCAACTGGGTTTAAAAGGTATTCCGCTCACTCCTTGAGCCTGACCAGATAGCTCCTTCCCTCTTTGATGCGCTCTATAAAACCTTTTTCCTCCATCTCCCGGAGGAGGATGCTTACCTTAGCTTTCGAAACATTTAAACGCTTAACAAGCTCGCTCTGAAGCATGGGGCCATTTTTAAGGAGTTCGATAACCCTCTCCTCATCACTCTTCAGAATTTCGGGCTTTCCTTTCTTCCTCTCCCTGTACAGCATCCCCGCATAGAAACCCCCTATGAATGCCAAAAACACCAGGACAAAGAGGATCCGGAGATCAAAGCCCTTTTTAATAGGGTTTGAAAACCCAACTATAAAGTAGAACTCCTCATTGCCCCTCAGGTTCTCCCGACTCCATTCAAGGATCAAGGAGTTCTCCCTACTTTCGAGCTTGTTTGGCGAGGGTATTATCGGGGTCAGCACGGCATATCCTCTGGGAACATAAAGGCGAACATAAAAATATCCGACAGGCTGGGAAAATTTTATGTAATAGGCAAACTGCTTCTTTCCATCCGTGTCTTGGAGCACGCCACTCGTGTAAAAGGTTATCCTGATTTTAGCCATATCCCCCTTCCCAAGCTCGGGAAAATTCACGTACACGGCATTTATATTCCCCGTAATCACATTTGTACTCACATTTGCAATTATCGTCTTTCCATTAATCGACACAATGGCATCGGGATTTTCAACGGGATAATCGGAATAGAATACATACTGGCTCAGGCTGGTGTTTGCTGTTAGCTCCACCTCAATGGTTTCCTTTACCATGTTCTCATCCAGAACCTCAAAATGGAGGGAGTATGAATTTATCCGGTAGTCATACGGTGTTTGAGCAGTAACTAGGGGCATAAAAAATAGGAGGAACAGGATTAGAATTAAAGCTGGCTTCCCTCTTCGGGATTTTTGATTTTTAAGAGAGGACATACATCCATACACTCCCCGCAGTGGGTGCAAAGTGAATAATTCACCACTATCTTTCTATTCTTGGGGTTTATGCTTAAAGCATTTTCTGGACATTTGCCCACGCAGACCCCGCAGCCCACGCACTCATACGCTCTCTTTAAGAGGTAGTAAGCCTGAAGTGCATCCTCTCTCCTCGGGGCGGTTGCTCCATCTTCCGAAAAGACTACGGTGCCTGCCTTTATATAACCTTCACCTTCCTCGACCTCTCCGAGTATAGGAGCAACTTCCTTGATCCTCCTCAGGTTAACCCGGGTATTGAAGCTTATCTTATCTCCCTCAATTCTATATTGCAATGGCTCCCAAACCCTCTTTTCGGGGATTTCAACTTCTAATTCTAAATCCCTTGCCAGCTCTCTCTGCCCCCGTGGAATTCTCTTCCATCTCCAGAAACCGTGAGTAATCCATTCCTCGGGAAGCCTGAAGCGCTTTCTCCATCTCTCAAGCTCTCTTTCCCATCTAGACCATAACTCGGGTTTCTCCTCCTTTAGGATTTGAAGCTCCGCAAGGGATGAGCTGGGGCACATGAAGCATCCTATCCTATCCAAACGGTGCTCATAGAGTGGATTGTATTTGAGATTGCGGGAGAAGATATATAACCACACATCCAATGCATTCCAGTGGAATATTGGGGATGCACCAACCTCGTTTGGCACCCATGGATTCCTCCACACCCTCGGCTGCCTCGCCCTTTGAATGCTTTCATACTTCCTCTGCCCCACGAACATTAAAACCCCATCCGGATAATGCTCCTTTATGCTCAATGTTATTGGGCCGAGCTTCGTAACCTTGCAGCACCATCTATAATCCCTCCCCGGAGGGGAGAACACGTTTACTGCCCTCCAGAAGGCATCTCCCGCATCGGCCTTGATGAACTCAATTCCCCGGGCTTCAAGCTCCTCCCTTATCTCCTCCACGTATTCGAGGGTTTCCGGAAATTCTATTCCCGTGTTGTTGAAGAAGATGCTGAACTTCTCAAGCTCCTCCATGACGAGTCCAAGAACTGCCAAACTATCCTTACCTCCCGAGAAAGCCACGGCGGGGGGTTTGTTCGTGTTCTCAACGGTCTTCCTTATGAAGCGCCTCGCCTCTTTAACCCTAACTTCAAGCGCACTTCTATTTGCCCTCAAAACGTCATCAATAGTTGCTTTTTTCCCCTCATGGTAGCTAACATGCTTCTGATGCCTAGTTTTTATCCCCGTCCTCCTCTCTTTGGGGTTTGTCAAATCTTTGTAATCCTTCTTTGCTATACCCGTCGCGATAACCTCGCCATCTTCGGCAACAACTATAACATCATCCCCGATTTTAATGCTCTCATCAGCCTCTATGACCCCAACGGGGAGAACATTTGCACCCTTCTTAATAGGCTCTTTTGCACCCTGATCAACAATCACCCACTTCTTCATTTCCCTTCCAAAGTGCTTCCAGAGTGCCATGGCACCTTCCACTTTAAGCCCTGGTTTCCATTTAAGCTCTCTCGGTTCAAAACGGAGCCATCCAAAGATGTAACCATCCAGAACAATCTCGTAAACATCATCCTCTCCCGGAGTCTTATTCATCAAAACAACTCTATCGTCTATTATCTCACTTAAATCAATACCATAGTGCTCTCCAAACTCGCGCTTGATAAATTCTACATCTTCCTTGAATGCAAATCTCACATCAGCTGGTGGCGTTAAATTCAACCTGAAAACCGTTTCTTTCCCGTGAATATCACATTTCTCGCTTATGAGAGGAACATTACACTCTTCACACCAGTAGATATGAGCTCTACCCAGGAATACAGGACCCTTTTTCATCTCATTCACCT
>QMUB01000053.1 GCA_003663695.1 Thermococci archaeon
ACACTTACTCAACCTCCAGAACGTTATGAGGCGGGGACTCCAAACATAGGTGGAGCAATAGGTCTCGCTGCTGGAATAAAGTATGTTGAAAAGATCGGGCTCGATAAAATTGAGAAGCAAGAACATAAACTCGTTAAAAGAACCACGGAAGGCTTAACCGAGCTTGAAGTCCCATGGTATGGCCCGAGAGACCTTAAAAAGCGCGCCGGCGTTGTGAGCTTCAACGTTCCCCCGCTTCACCCTCATGACGTCGCCGCCGTCTTAGATGAGCACAAAATTATGGTGCGCTCCGGTCACCACTGTGCCCTGCCCGTTATGAAGAAGCTTGGCATAAACGGAACAGTTAGAGCTTCGTTCCACGTCTACAACAGCCTTGAGGAGGTTGAAACCTTCTTGAGCGTCATGGAGGAGCTCGTTAAGAGCTTGCGTTAGTCTTTTCTTTGCTTTTTTCGACTATCTTCGAACGTACTACGGATTCTTGCATTCAAATCTTGAAGATTGCAGATCGAGCAAATCCTGGAAGATAACACCGCTTATATGAAGCGCGTTTTGAGGAAGTTTTAGCGGACTCAGGTTTTCTGTCGTTTAAAACTTCTGTTTTTCCTGTACATTTCGTATTTTTAAAAATTGCACCATTTATCTTTCTCTGTTCGCCTCTGGAACGATTTGAAACGTTCTTTTCACCGGGTTCCTAAAATAGATGAAAATCCTACTTCTAATCGGTGATCCATATGAGATGGAAGGTCTGGGTGTTGATAGGGTTGCTCGTCGGGAGCCTCATCCCGGCGGGTTTGAGCCTTGCGGATGAAAATACGAGCGTGCCTTCGGAGATCGACAACGCAACTCAAGAACAGACTATAGCCGAACATATTGTGGATACCCTTACAAAACTAAGCACAATAACCGAGAGATTAATGAGCAACATAACACTTCCCGAGAACTCGAGTATCATGCAGCATTATACGCTAGCCGAGCAGTACAAGGATAGTGCCATGGGCGCCTATGAGAACGGCGACTATTACACCACAATACTGGACGGGCTGACCGCAATGCATCATTACAGGGTAGTCCTCGAGAGCCTCAAGGAAGGTAGAGAGAATCTGCGGGACAGACTTTTTGAGGAAGTCAAAAGAATGGAGGGCTACTTCAAAATGGCAGAACATATAATAATCGTTGCACAGAAGCAAGGTATTGACGTAGGAAATGCTCCCGAGCTCCTTAATGAGACCAGAGAAGCATACAAATCCGTGCTTGAGGACATAAGGGCAAAAGACTTTGCAAAAGCGCAGGAGGATCTACAAGTTGCAAGGGAGAAGAAAGCCATGCTTGATGAGCAGCTTAAGAATTTAAAGGAGCAGCTTGCCTATGAAAATGCAGACAAAGTGGTTAAAGTGTTCTTAAGTAAAACAGAGAAAGGGATAACAATAGCGGATAAGGCTATAGAGTTTGGAAAGGAGAAGGGAATGGATGTAAGCAGGCTCGAAAATCTGACGGAGCAAGTAAAAGCGATATATGATGAGGTAAACGGGCTTGCACAGGAAGAGAAGTGGGAGGATGCTTTGAGCGTTATTCAAGAAAACAGCGAAACTCTTAGGGAGTTTTCAAAGGCAGTGAGCTTTATACAGAGAAAAGCCTATGAGCGGCAGGTTGAGGAAAAAATCAAGGATGTAAAGGCATTTCTCAGGGAGCTTAACAGCAGGATCCAGAAGGATGGAAAGGCACTTAAGGAGCTCAAAAAGGAAGGAGTTGATACCAGAAAAGCCCAGCTTCAACTTAAAGTTGCTGTACAGGAAACTAGACTCGGCATTGGGCTCTTGAAACACAAAAAACCAATGCAAGCCAAAGCACACTTTGCGATTGCTCTGGACATGCTTCACAGGGTTGATGAGTTCATCCTCTGGCATGCATGAACTTTCTTTTTCCCTTTTTCCCAAATCTTTATGAATATTCTTCCATAATCTTTCCATGGTGATATTATGCTGATAGCGAAGCCGTGCACGAGCATGAAGGCCATAAATATAATCCCTGAGGAAAAGTTTGATCTGGATTTGGAGGAGGTTTGCGAGTGCCTTGCTAGGAAAGGCTATCAAATAAAGCGGGTTACACGCTTTTTGGCTCTAGTGAGGAAGACTTACGACATAAGCATATTTCCGAGCGGCAAAGTAATAATTAAGGACACGAACGATAAGGGGGAAGCCCTAGAAATCGCACTGGAAATCTACGAGTGCATGGATGGTTATAAGGTGAGCTGAGTGTTCGCTCCTGAAGAGCTGAAGAGGGAGATAGAGAGGATTAGAAGAGAGAACGGCTTTGAAGTTGTTCCCTTTGTGATAGAGGACGTTATCTATGATGAAAGCGAGGGCAGGTTATTCATAATAGGGCAGGATAGAGCTGATAAAAGTGCCATAATCGGGAACAGCTTTGTAATTGGGAAGCTCAAAGAGAAGCTAGGTGTAAAGCAGATTACCGTCTATTCGAATTTGGATCTCCTTTTAAGAAAGCGGGAACTTGAAAAAAATATGAACCTGATAGAAGGGACCTTCCTGGAGTTTTTAATCCCACTGCTGAAGGCCGAACTCAACTATCCCCCAATGAGATGTCCCGAGATCAAAAATAATGGAAAAGCCCTCGTATTTTTGAGTGTATATGCCGATGCCCTAGTTGGCTTTGCCAGAGCTTTTGGATTGGAGCCTTTAAAAGTTGGAATACGCCATTCCTTCCCCCATCTGGAGTATGAGCCGATAGAGGGCACTCCGAGAGAGATATTCTTTCCCGATGAGGAGAAGCTCCTGGGAATCGCGGAGGAGAGGGATTTGAGAATAATCATAGCCGATTTTTCCTTTGGGGTTAAATTTGCCGGAGATATGGCATTAATAAACCCTATGCGTCTCCTTCAAATTCCCCACTTTAGAATCAAGCACATATTTGGCTTCAGGTTCCCTGCATACACCCATCTGGACAAAAGGGCAGCCCTTGACTTCTTTTTAAAGCTAGCCGATGATAACCTTCTGGAACCAACGGATGGAGCCAATTTAATATGGAAGGCATGGAAAAAGGGAAAGGGAAAAGTTGGAATTTAGAATTTAGAACTTTGGAACTTCAGAATTTAGAATTTCAGAACTCTCGCAAGCACTATAAGCGGATCCCAGACCGGGGCGAATGGTGGTGCGTAGGCTAAATCCGCAAAGAAAAGTTCTTTTGTCGTGAAGCCTGCTTGAATCGCAATTGCAAAGGCATCTATCCTCGGGAGTATCTCCGCTCCAACAGCTTGAAGTCCTAAAAGCTTCTTGCTTTCCTTGTCAATAACAGCTTTAAGCCATATTCTCTTTGATCCGGGATAATAATGTGGTTTTGTCCCCGCTTTTATAAATGCACTCTTAACGTCATAACCCTCTTTCAGCGCCTCCTGCTCCGTGAGCCCAACCTTCCCGATTTCCAGATCCATGAACTTGGTTATGGAAGTTCCAAGAACGCCTGGAAAAGTTATTTCAACTCCAGCTATGTTACTTCCCGCCACATAACCCATCTTATTGCCTGGCGGAGCTAATGGTATCCAGACCCTACGTCCCGTTATTAAATGTTTCGTCTCCGCAACATCTCCAGCTGCATAGACGTTCTCCACGCTCGTCTGCATCCTTTCATTGGTCCATATCGCTCCGGTCTCACCTATTCTAACACCAAGTTCCTTTGCGAGCTCTATATTGGGTTTTATTCCGGTAGCTATTATAACGAGATCTGCCCTGTATTCCCCTTCATCCGTTATGACCTTCTCGACTCTTTCATTTCCTTCAAAACCCCGTGTGAGTTCCTCCAACCTTAAATTTAGATGCTCCTTTAGTTTTTCCTCCACTATCTCTGTTATCTCTTTGTCGAAGGTCTTCCTCAGGACGCGCTCGCTTCTTCCTATTAGTGTTACGTTCTTTCCCTGAGCCGCAAATGCCTCCGCCATCTCCAGGGCTATATATCCCGTTCCGATAACCGCGACATCCTCAACTTTATGCTTTTCCATGTACTCCCTTATTGCAACGGCATCTGGAGGAAGGTCGGCGGTGAATATCCCCTCAAGCTCACAGCCCTTTAGAGCCGGAACTTGGGGAGATGCGCCGTTTGCGAAAACCAGGTAGTCCCACCCATATTCTCTTTCTTCCCCCTTTTCCCTAACCCTAACTTCGCCCTGCTCGACCTCCACGACCTCCGCATTCATGTGGAGATCTATGCCCCTCTTCTCTATGAAAAATTCGGGAGGATAGTGCATGAGCTTTTCCTTCGGTGAAATCCCCTCGACAACGTAGGGAACGCCACACGGGGCGTGGCTAACCCATTCCGTCGCTTCAAAAACCTTAACATCCCACTCAGGTTTCAGTCGCTTGATGCGGGAAGCGGCACTCATTCCCGCAGCTCCTCCTCCTATGATAACAACACGTTTCATTTTCACCACCGGGAAAAGTTGTTAACCAAAGGTTAAAAAAGTAGTGGCAAAATTTAAACTTTCAGGGGAAGCTTCACATAATCCAAAACGCTCCCCCGGGCTTTCCTTATCTCAACGTGTTCCACTAAATCCTTAAATTTTCCTCCGAGGAGTCCATCTCCAATTATCGCACTCCCCTGCGCCGCTTCCTTGGCTTTTCCTTCAAGGCCCTTCTGTTTAACAACAGGGATATCAAAACGCTCCTCAAACAAATCTTTAACATCTTTTCTAAGTTTCTCTATGCGCATAAGTCTTCCTGAGAGAAGTATCTCCCTCGGCTTCTTGATTATGGCGAGCTCGCTGGCTATTGCTTTCAAAAATCCATCCTTCATGGCTTCCCATGCCCTGGCAAAGGGTTCCTCATCAAGCCTCTCGACGAATTTTTCGGGAGTTAAAATTTCATCTGCCGCTATTATGGATGCACCTCCCCAGAACAGGTGCCATTTTTTGATTTCCCCCATTAAATAGGCGACCTCTCCATCCAGGGCTCCGCTGTTTACAAATGCAGGACCCGGAAAGATCGTTCCTCCAATACCATCGACTATCCTCCCCTTATCGACAGCGCCGGCGAAGTTATACCCAAAACCAACCTCAAGAAGGGCGAACGAAACATCCCCATAGGGAATTCCCAAACGATTTGATTGATCATAGATTCCCAGAAGGGTTATGGCCATTTTATCCGCAGTCCCCATATCAATTTTGTTGTATTTTCTCCATTCGGGAACGGTTGGAAGGTGAATTATGCCCGGGATAAACCACACATTCATTCCCTTCTGTGCCATTTCGCTTACCATCTCTTGAAGACCTACTAGAACAGGAATTTTCTTCATTTCCTCCTCCCGAACCAGCGTCATCTCAAACCTATCCCTCTCGTTGATCTCACTTATATGTTTGAGCGGGATTCCGTACCCGGAGGGTCCTATTATTATATCCGCGTTGAACTCCTCAATGCTTCTAACAATCCTGCCCGGATCTTCTGCCACAACTTCACTTGAAAAGCTCAAATCAAGCCTTATCCTCCCATCTTCAAGCCCTATCACATCAAAGCTCCTCGTTCCCGGATCAACGCCTATAACCCTCATTTGACCACCGGAGGTAGAGGGAAGAAAAGAATTATAAATTTAATCCCGCTTTTTTCTAACATAGTACCTTCCTTTGACCTTTACCAGAGGGTAGACCTCTCCCTCTTTGAGCTCCATTTTTGGCTTCTCCATCTCAAACGTTTCGTACGTTCTCATGTCCATAAACTGGGCTTCTTCGGGTGTTATGCTCGTCACCATTGCATTCATCTTTTCGTGCTCCACTGTGTCCACATCATCCCTCTTTATGGTTTTCCAGTCCTTGTGCTCGCTCTCCAGAGTTTTGAGGTTCATGAGCTCCATCCCCTTTCCATCGATCCTTTCAACCTCGTAGATATTTCCCTTTTTATCCCTTACAATATCTCCTTTCACGAACTTGGGCAGGCGAATCCTCACGCTCGTTCTATGCACACCTTTGCTTCTCATCCTATCCTGACCTATAAGCTGGTAGGCTTCGCTTATGCTTCCACCGTACCGCTCTTTAATAGCTTGGGCGAGCTTCCGGGCTGCCTTTGTTGATCCCATGTAGAAGTCAATACCTTCTTCGAGCTCTATGGAATCCTGTATAAATCCCATCCTGTCTCTCCTCATAATCTCATCAACTTTTTGCTCTACGAGCTTTGTTATCTCGTCTCTCTCCTCTCTTCCAAGCTTCCTCTCCTCTGCTCTAACCTGAAGTATAGCCTCAAAATATCCCCCAAGGAATTTCTGGCACCTCGGACATATTGTTTGCCTCACATAAACGACAACTTCCTTCTTTTCGTGGTGGAGCTCTCTTTGAAGTTCGTGAATTCTGGCTTTAACATCAATCTCATACGTTATAATTGCCGGGAAGTGCTCTATGTGCCAGTCAACTGGCTCAAAACTTATAAGAGCTTCACCAACTTCGAGGTTTTCACATTTCTCAAGTTCCTCCTTTCCCACGATCTTTATATCCTTCACCCTCTCCTCCAGGGAGATACTCTCTAAGAGGGCATTATCCGCAACTTCAAAGATAAGCTCATCAAGCTCGTAGCTTCGGGGATCAACCCAGACGCCCCCCTTTTTATAGCTCCCGCAGTTCTGGCAGAGCTCCGTGTTTATCTCGTTCTCCATCAAAAGCACGGGATTTTCCTTCCTAAAGCACACCTGACAGAGCCCATCTATCAAAGGCCCTCCTTCATCTTCGCTTATTCCACACCTGTAACAGAAGCGCTCTCCCATCTCGCTCACCACATCATTTTGGCTATTTGGGCATGAGGAACTCCCTCTATCCTTAAAATCCTGTCTTTATCAACATATCCAAGTTCAACAGCCTTTCCCACGCATTCCTCCCCAACCAGATTTGCTATGGTGGCCTCACTTAAAAGAGCTTTTAGCTCTTCAACTTCCCTAAGTTCTCCTTTATAGAATCTCTCCTTTACCTCTAATTTCAACTCCCCTTCCCTAAACGTCTTTCCAAGCAGATTCTCATCACACGCAGCCACCAAAACCTCTCCCTGAACATGATAAACCTTAACGTAAATCACCATTGAACCACCGGTTAAGAATAGCAGAGAAAGTTTAAAAAACTAATCAAGTTTTTTGACGATTAACTTTATGCCGTTCGTATCGACAACAACCACCTCATCGCCTTCTTTGACTTCATTTAGGGGCTTTGAGAGCCAAACTTCGCCTTCCAGCTCAACCCACACTTCGTCTTCTTTTATCTCTCTGACTTTTCCCCTCTTTCCTTTCAGCTCAAATGTGTATTTTGGCTTTCCAATGTCTTTCGTCTCTTTTCTTATGAAGCGCGCAAAGAGCTGGTAGCTCACGA
>QMUB01000054.1 GCA_003663695.1 Thermococci archaeon
AAAATATCGTAGTTTTTGCCGACGAAGGCGAAGTAAATCATAAAGTAGCCATTCTCAATAGCCTTAACACCATTAACTCTTAAAGGAGCGAGCATGCCCTCAAACTTTGCTTTCGCAACTATAGTGTCTCCTAAATCTGCAATAAGCTCGTCGTCCCTCTCCAATACACGGTTGGGGATGCGCCTGTATATTAAGTGGATTTTCATCACTTTTTCCTCCCTACAAGGAGAAGCCAATGAGGAAGTTTCTTAAGGTGATATCATCATAAAGTTTGGAAGGGGTATGAAACATTACCCTCCAAAAATAAGCTCCCTCAGCTTCTCCGGGAGCTCATCAATCTTAACCCTTATCTGCCCTCTTGTGTCTCTATCCCTTACTGTCACTGTGTCATCTTCAGGGGTCTGATTGTCCACCGTTATGCAGTAAGGTGTTCCTATTTCGTCGTAGCGTGCATAACGCCTCCCTACGGTATCTTTTTCATCGTAGACAGCTATGAAGCCTTCTTTTTGTAGCATTCTAAAGATTCTGTAGGCGATGGTTTTCAAGGGCTCCTTAGCTACGAGAGGGAGTACAGCAACTTCTATGGGTGCCATATCCTTCTTCAGCTTTAGGTAGACCCTGCCGTCTTCGTCCATCGTGAGGGAATTCTCAAGAAGCAGGTAGAACGGACGATCGATACCAAAACTCGGTTCGAGTACATGAGGTACTATTTTTTCGCCTGTTATCCTCTCCTCGACTTCTCTGATTATGAAATCCTCCTTTTCAAGCTCATATCCATTAAGCGTTATTTTCCCGATTTGATTAAGCCTTTCAACGAGCTTTTTGATTTCTATTTCGTCCATTGCTTGAAGCTTTTCATTAACCTTTTTTGCATCCCCCTTAAGCTTTGGACCAACCTTCTTCATATTCAGGGAGAGTTTTAGACGCTTCACAATCTTCGGTTCTTTGTAATGAATTAAAACCGTCAAATCTTCCCCGCTCTTCTTTATGTGCCTGCTCAGGTCGTAATCTCCCCTATAGGCAATTCCAACGCACTCAACCCATCCAAAACGCTCACTCTTAATCTCGACATCCCATGTATCACTTGAGTAGTGGGCTCTCTCCTCCGGAAGCTGCTGACGGAAGCGTATGGCTTCTTCGGGTATTCCTATGTCCGAGAGTGTTCTCTTGACGACTGCCATATAATAGGCAAAGAAAGTGTTCATTATGTGGCCTTTTTTAACGGCTTCCTCAAGACTCATCTCGATCATTCCAAGGTCTTTGAGCTGGTGTTCTATGGGATAGAGCCTTAAAATCTCGTTCTTTACCTCTTCAAAGTGCGGATGTTCAGTATCCTTGGGGTTGAAGAATATCTCCGCCTCTGCTTGGGTGAACTCTCTAAGCCTAATCATGCCCTGTCTTGGCGAGATCTCATTTCTATATGCTTTTCCTATCTGGAATACACCAAAAGGAAGCTGATTTCTCGCAAAGTGATTCAAACGTTTGAAATTTATAAATAAGCCCTGGGCTGTTTCAGGTCTTAAATACCCTTTTTTATCCTTGTATGGACCTATGAACGTCTCGAACATTAAATTAAAATACCAAACTTTCCCAAGCTCGCCGCCACATTCGGGACATTTTATATCATGTTCTCTTATGAGTTCGGTTAAGTGCTCTGCACTCATCCCCTCTGTATCTATATTCAAAGCTTCTTCTACCAGATGATCTGCTCTAAAGCGTAAGCCGCACTTTTGGCACTCGACTAGAGGGTCAACAAACTTTTCGACGTGTCCCGAGGCTATGAAAACTTCCTCAGGGGTTATTGTTGGAGTTTCAAGCTCGAAGAAACCTTCCCTCTGAAAGGCTTCTCTAATTTTCTGTTCGATTTTTCTCTTTATACTAGCTCCAAGAGGACCATAATCATAAAAACCAGCACTACCACCATATATCTCAAAGCTTCCCCATGCAAAGCCTCTCCGCCTCATCAAATCCTGCAATACTTCAAACTTGTCCATCTTTTTCACTTCTCTCACCTTTTATGGGCTATGAGAAGAGCCTAAAAAACTTTTGTGGTTGGGGATGCTCTCCAGCCAGCAGTAGAAAAGCAATTCTAAACTTCTGTTACCCTTCTAGGGGATTTAAAAAAGCACAAAGATGAAATCACATTATTTAACTCCTGATTTCTTTGTTTGGATTTATTTTAGTGATTTATCATTCGCATCCAAAAGAGCAAAACCTTTATAAATGTAAAGTTTCTAGGATTGGATAAAATATCCAAGAGGTGAAAAAGGTGAGGAATCTTGATGTGCTGTTTTACCCAAAGAGTGTGGCAGTTATTGGTGCCTCAAATATTTCTGGAAAAGTTGGAAATGCTATAATGTGCTCCATAATGAGAGGTTTCAACGGAAAAATTTATGCTGTTAATGTCAAGGGCGGAGAAATCAAGGTTAATGGAAAAAAGTTCAAAGTGTATGGGAGTATAAAAGATATTCCTGACGAAGTTGACACTGCCGTTATAGCCGTCCCGGCAAGGTTCGTCCCTCAAATTATCGATGAGTGCGGGCAAAAGGGAGTTAAAGGAGCAATAGTTATTTCAGCTGGCTTTAAGGAAGCTGGAAGAGCAGATTTGGAAGAAGAATTGGTAAGGAGAGCAAGAAAATGGGGAATTAGAATTATAGGGCCTAACTGTTTAGGTGTGACAAATTTAGAGAATGGCTTTGATTGTAACTTTAATCCTCCGGAGAGGCAGGCTAGGCCTGGGTTTGGTGGGATTGCTTTTATGAGTCAGAGTGGTGCTTTTGGAGCGGCTATTCTTGATTGGGCTGCTAGGCATGAGGTTGGGATGAGTAAGTTCATAAGTCTCGGAAACATGGCTGATTTGGATGAGAGTGATTTCATGGAGTACTTAAAGGATGATCCAAAAACAAGAGTCATTACGGCTTATTTGGAAGGGGTTGAGGATGGTAGGAAATTCTTAAAAGTGGCGAGAGAAACGACTAAAGTTAAACCCGTAATAATATTAAAAGCTGGGAGGACTGAGGCTGGGGCTAAAGCGGCTGCTTCTCACACGGGTTCTTTGGCTGGAAGTTACTCGATTTATGAGGCGGCTTTTGAGCAATCGGGAGTTTTGAACGCTAAATCGATGCGTCAATTGTTTAATTATGCGAAGGCTTTGGCAATGCAACCGCCGGCGAAGGGTGATAGGATTGGGATAGTGACGAATGGTGGTGGTGCGGGAGTCATGGCTAGTGATGGGTTGTTAGAGGCGGGTCTTAAGCTTGCTGAATTAACGGAGGAGACGAAGGAAAAATTCGTGAAGGCGATTGGGGAGGGTGTTTTACCTCACCACATGAGTTTTAAGAATCCGGTTGATATTATTGGGGATGCGCCTTCAAGCAGGTATGAGGTTGCCATGCGTTACGTTTTGGAAGATGATAATGTTGATGCTTTAATAATTATAGCATTATTCCAGAGTCCTGCTTTGGATGAGGGTATTGTTGAAAAAGTTGGTAAAATGCAAGAGTATGGAAAACCAATAATTTTCGTGGCTCCAGGAGGAGAATACCCCGAAAAAATGGCTAGAAGAATAGAAAAAACCGGAGTACCAGTCTTCGAAACCGTAGAAGACGGCGTAGACGCCATCAAAGCACTCACAAAATACGGAAAATACTTGGGGGAGTAATTTCCCCCTCACAATGTTTCTAGAACCACATGGGTTATGGTTTCTTTGACACCATCCAAGGAAGCGACTTCTTCCAAAATTTCGTCCAGTTTGGTTTTATCGGCTTCAACAATTAAATCTATATCGCCGGTTACCCTGTGTATTCTCTTGAGCTTGAGCTTCTTTATGGCATCATAAACGTGCTTTCTCTTGGTTGGTTCGATCCTAACAAATATGAAAACATCCCCTTTCTTTTCGCCCAAAAGTTCGAGAGCTTTATCGGTCAGGTCTATAAATCCCCTCCCGGTTCTTATATATCCGGACTCCTTGAGGACTTTTAAATGGTTGCTCAGTGCCTGTCTGGTTATTCCAAGCTCACCTGAGAGCTCATCCTGGGTTTTTTCTACAGTATGTACTTCAATTGTCTTCCCTTCCCTATAGAGCTTCTTGAGAAGCTCAATCTGCCTTGTGGTTAGTGAATGTTCCACACATACCACCCCCAAACACATTAATTTTATCTTTACCAATTTGGGTTATAAGTTGAACACATTAATAAATTTTTTGGTGTATGTAAATGAAGCAATTTGCAAACATTTTGCAAACTTAAGCCCCCACCAATGTCCATACATACATTAAGTGTAGCCTAGTTTTGGAGTTACCTTTTTATATTTTTTGCTTTTGAATTTACAACATGAACAAGGCTAAATTCATAAGCGATGTTCCAGAGGACAGAGCCAACATCATCGAGAGTATTAAGACAAAAAAACCTAGAATAATTTTTGTTATGGGTGATGTGGACACGGGAAAAAGCACATTGGTTGCATATTTGGCGAACAATCTGCTGCATGAATTTAAGATTGCCATAATAGATGCGGATATTGGACAGAAAAGCATACTGCCCCCCGCAACCATAAGCTTGGCATTCCCAGAAAGAAGATTTGGCTCATTTTCGGAGTTAACACCAAAAAAGAGCTACTTCATAGGAAGCACGACCCCGAACCAGTTCTTTGGGGAAGCCGTCGTTGGGCTAAAGCGGCTGGTGGATCTCGCACTCCGGCGTGCCGAGATTGTGGTGGTTGACTTAACTGGATATGTGAGGGGCGCGGGAGAGGAGCTTAAAAGACTGAAGATAGAGGCAATTCATCCGGATATGATTCTGGCACTTCAGAGAGAAGGAGAACTCGAAAATATTTTAGCCCCGTTCAAAGATAGAATCGAAATAATAAATGCTGAAATAAGCGAGAAAGTTAAGAGATACGATTTAAAGCAGAGAAAGAAGATAAGACAGGAAAAATGGGAAAAATATTTTGAGAATTCAAAGATTTACACGATCAATCTCAATGACTACAGAATTTCGGGAACACGGCTCTTTAAGGGGAAAGTGCTTGGAGAAGAGGAGATTGAGGTCCTGAGAAAGCTCTTTGGATGGGTTATCCTCTATGGGGAGAAGAACGATAAGTACGTGGTGGTCAAGGGAGGTCCCGGCCAGAGAAGGGACATGATTCATGCAATTGACTTTGAAAAGTTCAGCAACCTTCTCGTTGGGTTCATAGACGGGGAGGGATTCTGTCCAGGTGTGGGCATTTTGAAATGGATAAGCTTCAGGGAAAGAAAAGCAGAAATTTTAACCCCTCTTAAAGAGGAAGAGCTTGGGCAAGTGGAGGAAATCCGCTTTGGAAGGATAAAGGTCAAGGAAGATGGTGAGGAGCTCGGACTCCTCGGAAGAGATGCTATTTAGACTTGAAAAAATCATCAAGGCTAACGGATTTTTTGGGCTTCTTTTTCTCCTCAGCCTTCCTGTACCTCTTAAAGTCTTTGGATGGATTCCATGATTTCCCATTTCCCCCCTTCTCCTTGGGCTCCTCCCTGAGCTTGCCACTCTTTTTAAGTATCATCTTCTGACATACATCCTTCGACGTGGCAACGGGCAGAAACGTCTGCACCTTTGGAAATACATTCTCAAAGAGGCTCTCTATATCCTTCTCCGTTATGCAGATTCTCTGTCTCGTGTAGTCGAGCACGTTAAACTCCGTAACGAGCATCTTTGCCGTCGACAGGTATTTCTCAACGGCACCCTTTGAAACTGTGAGCACTATTTTTCCACCACACTTGGGGCACTTTCCACTTAATGGGGGACGTCTGTACTTCGTGTTACACTTGACACAACGGAATTCCTGTCTCGTGAAGCTCCTCAAATTTCCCCTCAAATCAGGGATTAGATGAGAGTTAATTATCGTCTCGGCGACATGGTGTTCGTCAACGGCTCTAATCTTCCTCGCAACCTCGAGCTGGAGCCTGACCTTCTCCTCCATATCGCCAAGCTGTTTGTACATGCTAAGCTTGGGGCCCAGCGCTATATCGTCGGAATCGTGGGTGAACTTCAGACCCTCATACATCTCAGGTTTTCCAAGCCTATCTTCAACGCGCTCTATAACTTTGACTTCCTTTGGAGATTTGAGCTCATAGGTTGCTTCATAGAACTCCAAGGGGTAATAGCGCACAATATCCATGTTATGGACTTCACTATCAACTTCCCTCGGATCAAGACGTGTGGTAACGACGAGGGGAGCGTCCATCTTTCCGCCGCGCTTTTCGGGGAGGTAGTATTTGCTGAAGTTGAGGAGAGCATCCAAAAGGAGCATAACCGCATCTTCGTCGCCATCACAGTTGCGTCTTTTGGCGGCATGATAGTATGGATGAGCATAACCACCGAGAGCGTCAACGAAGCCTATAATCCGCCCGATGGTTCCCGCGGATGTGTGGGGGGCAAGCCCGATAACAAGGTGCCCGACCAGATCCTCCATCCTCTCAGCGTTGTAGAACCTCGGAAGGCCGTAAAACTTCTCAAGAAGGTCATCAATGAAGTTGGCCACCTTTAACATGTATTCGCCGGCAGTCTTTGGAAGTATAACATCCTGAACCCGGAGCTCAAGTATCTGATCCTCGCTCATGAGGGGCTTCCCTTCAAAGTCATGGGTATAACCAAGTTCCCTCAGCTTTTCGACGCTCGTTCCTATTTCCCTGGGGCGGAAGTGGGTTATTGGAGCATCCGTAGCGTCAAACCTTATCGTACCGTCCTTAAAGACATAGACATCGTTTTTAGCCCTTAAGATCCCCTTCTCAAGAGGCTCTGCCATCTTGTATGCGGAACTCATTCCAAGAACGCCCTTAAGGCGATCAAGAACATTCACCCCCGTGTTCCTCATTGCCGGAACCAGATAATCCGATACTTTGAAAGTATATTTTTTGTAGGGCTTCATTTCAATCTCACACTTTGGACAAACCCTTTCATCCGTAGACTGGTATCCGCATTTTGGGCACGTGTACAGTATTTTGGTCTCGCTCCCGCATTTTGGGCACTTGGGGAATATGTCAATATGACCGCATTTTGGGCATTTGAAGTGAGCAATCTCCACTGTGGTGCTCTTTCCCAACTCGTAAGCCTTGTAAATATCTCTAGAGCTTCCTCCGGCGTAACCTATGGGAAAGAGGACGTGGACGGGGGGTTTCATTTTACGTTCCTTGGCCTTCTCGGGTCTTCCCATACGAGCACCGATCCAGCTTATCCCCCTATCCCGGAGCTTTATGGGGCTGACTTCGTTTATGATGTCAATTGGGGTGTCGAATTCCTTGTGCTCAAGCTTTTTCTCCAGATTCATCAGGGGGGTTAGGAG
>QMUB01000055.1 GCA_003663695.1 Thermococci archaeon
ACCCATACACTAACCTTGGTGCGGATTACGAGCACAACGACCCTCCACTGTGGGCGCTAACAAGGGGGCTTGTGATGATACTGAATCACAACCGCTCCAGGAGAGTTCTTCCGAGTGCAGAGCTTCAGGAAGAAGTTTTAAACTACGCTCTGAGGCTCAACCTCCTCTGGCCCGAAAAAACCGAGGTCTGGGAGTGCAGGGATGGAATCTGCGCTGTCTTTAGAGGCGAACTCAATGAAAAAGCGATTAAAGAGTTAAAGAGGGACGTCTGGGATGATGACATCGTGTTTTACCATGGAAAGGGTATCATAATAGGCTACTCAAGGAAAAGAAAACTCGGGTACATCTGCACAAAAAGCAAAGATGAAAGAGAAATAATGACACTAATATCATGATTCCCTTTCTTTATTTTGCTATTCAAAGACTTCGAGTTATATTCCTTAAGATGCTCCTAATTTCCCAACAAGCCCCATAAGAATCCTGTATTTGTCAGAATATTTTTCACCTAGTTCCCATCAAAGCCAAAATTGGTTTAGAAGCACGTGGATGGTCGCTCATGTGAATATCCAACAAGCACGACACACAATTAAAGACGTAATGGGAACTAGGGTTATAATTTTTCCGTTATTATTGCTCTATTCCCAAACTGGAATACGTACGCTCTCCTCTCGCCCTTTAGATTCATCTCCACACGGCGTTTGAAGTTGTAGTACTCCCTATCAGGGATGCTTATCCTCAGGGTTGCCCTTCCAAAGCCCTCCCTCTTCAGAAAGTCGTTTATCCTCATCGGGTGGAAGGGAACGATGCCAAGCACGTGATAAGCCGCCTTTAAATATTCACTCCCGATCTCCTCATCAGCCGTTGCCAAAATCCTTCTCTTTTCACGCATCAGCATCTTCAAGCTACCCCTCACCTTGTGAAAGAGCTCGTTGATTAAATCGGCATAGTGCACGCTCTGGGGAATCTCATATATGTACCTCCCAACTTCCGTGCTCCACTCTACGATGTCTTCAAGGCTTTCATCGCTTTCCAGGCGCACCCCTTTTGGAAGCATCACCGCGGAGCGCTCCGCTCTAGCAAGCGGCTCAAAATAGAATGTTAAACGATTTAAATGACCGTAGAGGTCAATATACTCAAATTCTCCCTTCCAGGGAATTTTTTCACGCCGGATTTGGGGGGGCAGATCAAAGATGAATGCATCCGTTTTGTGCTTGTAGGCTTCGTAAATTTGAACGGGGCTCGGGAGTAGGTCTTCAAGCCTTCTCTCGGGCATCTCGGGGGGACGTGCGGGATCCGAGAATATTATATCCGCATCGATCCTATCCACAATTTCTTTTTTGAGAGAGTCTCCATTTATGAAAGTTATTTTATCTTTAACCCCATATTTCTCCGCATTTTTCATAGCATAAAAGAGCTTTCTCTCATCTATATCAACGGCGTAAGCCTTCTCCGCATATCTCGCGAAGAATATGAGCTGTATTCCAATTCCACAGCTCACATCGGCAATACTCTCGGGTCTCAAGCGCTCGGCTCTATATCTCGCCACCACCTCATGAGTAGAGTAGCGCAGACCGCTTAAATCCATCCATAGATCATCCCTTGAGAATTTATCCCTTGCCTTGATCCTAGCTCTCGCAATCTCAATGATCTCATCAGCTGTATCCCTGGGAAGTTCTCTCCTTATCTTTCTCTCTTCCCATCCTCTTTTAATCAACTCCACAGCAAGTTTTATGTGGCTTTCTTCAATCTCCATAACCCCACCAAAAATGAATAATGTCCTGGAGTTTTAAACATATCTCTGCTGTTGGGATGAGGGGGGAGTTAGCAAGGTTGAGGGGGTTAAGCTGTTTTTACGCCCTACCAAGGCAACCACCATTGTTATCCGGGCAACATCACATACCATAAATAAATTTAAAAGCAAAGCTCCTAAATCATCTCTGAGGTGGAAGCGGTGCACGAAAAAAAGGCTGTAAAAGAGGGAGATTTCGTTCTTCCTGGTGACTATCTCGGAGTTATAGAAGAATTCTTGCCCGGAGAGGGTGTGATTGAAGAAAATGGTGAGCTCTATGCTACAATGCCCGGGAAGGTTAAGATAAATTCAGAGAAGATGGAGATAAGTATTGAACCCGCCACGGATACACCTCCCATCCCGAAGGTCGGAGATATTCTGCTTGCAAAGGTCGTGGATGTAAAGCCACAGGTGGCCATAGTGGAGATTCTGCGGATAGAAGGAAGGATGGATTATAGAGATTTAGCAACCTCAAAACTAGCCGGAATACATGTTTCACAAGCTAAAAATGGCTTTGTCGAAGATATGAGCAAAGAATTCAAAATAGGGGATATAGTGAGGGCAAAGGTTCTGAGTGCTGAAAAGAGCCCAATACAGCTGACGACCAGGGAGCCTAGCTTGGGTGTCATTTTCGCCCTGTGCTCCAGATGTAGAACCCCATTGGTAAGGAAGGGCAATCAGCTGATATGCCCCGCATGCGGGAGCGTTGAAACCAGAAAAATATCAAGCATGTACCGGAAGATAAGGGTGTAGTTGATGAAAGCGGGTAAAAAAGTAATTATGATCCATGTGAAGGATGATTTAGAGAAGGAAGAGATAATGAGAGAGATTGAGCGGCTCAACCTGCCCGCATTTATATACGTTCATGGAAAGCTCAACTCCCTGAAAATCAACATACAGGGGACAAAGGACGAGATCAGGGAAGCCATGCAGAAAATCAGGGAGATTCAAAAAAGGGTTCACGCGAGGCTCTATGCAAATAAAAGGGGATTCTATGAATACACGCTCGATGATATATTCAGAGGAGCCCAAACCACAGTCTCAGCTCCGATACTTTTGAAAACGCTCGAGCTCATGGGGGAGGATGTGAGGTTCGATGGGGTAAAGCTTAAAACATCCCTTCCATGGGGAGAAATTGTGGAGCTCTCTAGGAGAATGGGTGATGTTCTGAGTCAGATCTCCCTCCAAACCACGAGGCAGATAAGGGAAGTGGTAATCCCTGTGGCTGTCGTTTATAATTTAGACCCCGAAGAGGTCCTTGAAAGGTTGATGGAGATTGGAGCCGTAGAATTCAAAGAGGATAAGTTTAAATATGAACTCGTTAAAAATAAGGAGCAAGCTTTGGAAATGATCATCAAAAATCTGGAGGATGAAGGAAATGAAGATTGAGGTCATAAAGAAGGAGGATAATTTAATGGAGTTCTATCTGGAGGGAGAAACCCACACTTTCGCCAACCTGCTGGTTGAGAGGCTGCACAGGAACAAGCACGTGATCTTCGCTGCCTACACCATAGAACACCCAATACTCATGGCGGAAAAGCCGAAGTTTAAGGTAAAAACCGATGGAAAGGTAAAACCGGAGGAAGCCCTTGAGAAAGCAGCGCAGGAGATATTCGATGATGCCAAGAAAGTTCTTGATAAATGGGAAGGGACTATAAAGAAATGACTCTCTTTTCTCCTCTAAATTTTCAAAGTGATTGTTATGAAGTACTCAATGGACTTTACGGATAAAAACCTCTCAAAGCTCGGGGATTCACTGGCGAATTTCATATTCTCGCTGGCTCTCAGTGAGTACATGGATAAGCCAAGCGGCGGGAGAGTCCCCAATGCATCCCTGACCGTGGCGATGGATAGGGCCAAGCTCCAAAAATACGTTCCTCCCAGAACAGATAAGCACGGAAAGGGCGACATAGCGGAGGCGATAATAGCTTATGCGTGGCTTGAGAATGCCCTGAGTATGGAAGAAGCTGTTGAAATTTTAAAGTCAAACTTCACAGAGGATATCATGCACCCAACCAGAAAAAAGGAAGCCATAGGGGTTGCATTTGGGGAGCTTTTAAGGGTTATAAAAGAAAGACTGGAGCTCTGAATCATAGACTCCTCAAAAGATTTAGCATGTCTCTTTTGTTTGGAAGCTTGCGGAATTTTTCTGGGTCTTTTATCTTCACGAGTATGGGAAGTCCATCCGTAAACATCTTCATGAGCTTTCCGAAGGGAATTTTCCCCTCCCCGGGCAGGAGGTGCAGATCGCCGACACCATACGCGAGAGCATCTAGGGGCTCCACCTGTGGCGTGAGCTTCCCAAAGTTATCGTGAACCAGCAGCAGAATCGCCTTGTCGACCCCGAGCTTTACATCCTCAAGGAATTTCTCCTCATCCCCCTGGGCACTCAGAAATGCATGCCCAACGTCAAGGGCAAAACCCACATTGTCCTTGTTTACGTTCTCCACGACATAGAGCGTATCTTTAACGCTGAAAGTGTTCTCAAGGGCTATCTTGATACCGGAATTCTCCGCAAGGCTTGCAAGCTCTGTAATTGCCTCTATCTCCAGATCCAGCCTTCCCGCTCTCCCGCTCTGCATCACAATTACCTTGGCACCCAGGTTTATTGCAAGGTCGACTATGGATTTGGCAACCTTAAAGTGCCTTGAATAGTAAATGTGATCCCTGAGGTTAACGGACATTGGCATTCTAAATATGTAGTCTATGCCAACGCCTCTAAGGGTTGTCTCCACATGCTTGAGCTTTCCCTCGACGACTTTTCCATTTTTTATCAGACCCAGCGTATGCGGAAATATCTCCACAAAGTCATACTGTTTGATCTTCATATCGGCAAGGACAGACGCCAGGGTTTTGTCCCTGTTTACAAACTGTGGGTATATGCTTACTCCTACTCTCATCTCTAACACCTAATCATTATTCCGCCGTTCACTATAAAAAGATTAGTCCCTCGAAAAGAGGGATGCGAATGCAATCGCTGTGCTCACCAGAAATACAAGGGTCGAGAATATCTCAAGCCTCCCAATCCACATGTGCATTATCAAAAGTACCTTGAGGTCAACGGGAAGTGCAGGTGATGTCAACCCAACGCTGAGTCCCACGTTTCCCTGAGCGGATGCAACTTCAAAAAAAGCATCCACGAGCTTCGTATTCAATCTTATCATCATCAAAACGGTTCCCAGAATCAGGAGGGCAACATACGTCATTGTAAAACTCAGCACCTCCTGGATTTCAGCCTCTGAGAAGATATAGTTGCCAACTTTCCTCTTTATTACAGCGCCCTTTGGAAGGATTGACTCCTGGAGCGTCCATTTCAAGCTTTCGTACATCAGAGTGATTCTAATAAGCTTTATACCTCCAGCAGTGCTTCCCGCGCCTCCTCCAATAACCATTAAAAACCCTATCAAAAACTTTGAGAGCTCTGGATACTTGCTCAAGTCGGCGATTCCAAAACCCGTGCATGTCACGGCAGAAACGGAATGAAATATCGCCTGTCTAATGGACGCTCCTAGGGAATGCGTGACCCCGAAGAGATTGTACGTTATTAGAGCAATGGCTATAAAGAGGAACAAAAACATGTATCTCACCTGAATATCCTGGAAAAATGCCTTTAGAGAACGCTCCTTGAAAAGCTTGTAGTGGACCGTAAAGTTCGTGGCACCCATGATCATCAGGAATATTGTAATAGCTTCTATGCTCAAGCTGTTGAAATATCCAATGCTCAAATCGTGAGAACTCATACCACCGGTCCCCAGACCTGTCATTGAGTGAATGGTGGCATCAAAGAGGCTCATTCCGTTTATGTAGTAGAGATATACTCCGAGAAGGGTTAGAACGAGATAAATCTCAAATATTATCTTCGAAGTATTCACGAGATTTGGGAGGATCCTCTCACTCCTCGCTTCCGCTTTATAAAGTCTCGCGGCTGCAACTCCGGGGTGAATTAAAATTGTCAGTGCCACGAGAACAATGCCTATCCCACCGAGCCACTGCATCCACGAGCGCCAGAACAGGAGTATGTGGGGGTAGCTCTCCAGATTATGCATCATGGTTAAGCCCGTACCCGTCCAAGCGGACATAGCCTCAAACCAGGAGTCCACAAAGGGCATCTTTGCTATTGCCATGAAGGGGACAACACTTATCAGAGATGCCAGAAGCCAGACAAAAGCCGATGACACCATTGCCTGCCTCAGGTTTATATCCTCAATTTGACGGGCATGCCTTCCCCACCATGCTCCAATTAAAACGCTCAATGCACCCGGAACTGCAAAATAATATATGTACCCAATCTCCCTGGGATATACCCATATAAGAAGAGCTGGAATCAGATAGGCAACACCGATACCCTGAAGCAACGACCCTATTAAGTTTTTAACCACAAAAAGGTCTTGTGAAATTCCAATGAACTTCCTGACTTTAAACATCCGCCCACCAAAGGTTATAGGCAGACACACAAATAAAAAGTTTGCCATGAAGGATGGTTACATCCCAGAAAAAATAAGGGAGGAGCATTCTTAAAGTTTCCTTAACACAAGTTCAAAGCTTTTATCTGCTTTTATAAGCTCAAGAACAAGGCTTTTTTCATAATCAATAAATCTCGTATCCTTTAGCATGTATCCTTCACTCTTAAGGTAGTCCACGATCTGAAGGGCAAGTTCGCCAAATATCTCAGCAGAAAGCGTGGCAAAGCTCGGCTCTTTAATCCCCAATTCTTTATGATATCTTTTCGCGAGTTCAAAAACGTCCACATTCACCACCATAGTTATTTCACCCTCAAGGAATTTATACATTTCGCCCTTGAGCACACAAAACTTAAAAGCATTTGGAATTTACTAATTATTGTGGTGAGAAAATGGATAAAGCCGCAAGAAAGGGTGAGCGCTATTTTAGAGAGGGAAGGGTGCTTTGGGTCGTAAAATGCGGGGAAAAGGTGTTCTCAAAGGTCCTCGGCACATACCCCTACTACATCGAAATAGATATGAAAAGAGGAGAAAACAGGTGCACATGCCCCATCGGAAGGGATTGCAAGCATGTTCATGCAACCATGAAGGCTCTGGAAGAAGGTTTTTACATAGAGAGCACGGATCCATCCATAGAGCTGAATCCCGAGATGGCAGTGGACAGGTTTTTTCTCGAAAATCCGAAGCAGGGACTGGAGATAATCATTAAAGAGCTGGAATACATGCTCGATAACGATGAGAGCGGCAGCGAAGTCGTGAGGCTTTTTAGGAAATGCTTCAGACTCCTGAAGATCTATCCAAGTGAGGAACACTTTTTGAAGATTAAGAAGGACTTCAATGAATTCCAGAGGCTTTTCGGCGATTGGGCACTTACCGAGTATCTAGGGGAGGAAATTAACGAGGCTGAAAAGCTACTCAGTAATCCTTCATAATCTCCCTTAGCACGCTCGTGGCATAAACACCTCTGGGGAGGAAGAACTTGAATGCCAGTGCATTTTCCTCATTTATCGCCTTATATTTAAACTCC
>QMUB01000056.1 GCA_003663695.1 Thermococci archaeon
CGTATCCCAGAAGACATGCCCTCTATATCCAAAACCGTGAATTCCCCTCGCCGTCAGGGAAATTTTATCATCGACTGGAGCGGATTGAATGAGGTGGAAGAGGCTGAAATTTAACCCTTTCTCCGCTTTTTCGTCTCCCTCGATCTCTATTTTGGCAATCTTCCATATCTCCTTCCAGTGATCACTGTGCTCCTTAAGGAGCTTATCGAAACCTATTTCCCTAATCTCCAGAAGCTCCTTTACCGCATCCTCGTCCTCCGATGATGTTAGGACTATATATTTGACGAAGTGATATGTTCTATCCTTCTTAACGTTAATCGTTAAAATATCCCCTATGCCTTCATCGTTTTTGAAAAAACTGCGTTTAACATCCCCATGACTCACGAGGGAACTCGCAATCCCAATACGATATCTTCCATCCAGTGTCCGGACTTCTGCATGGATGCAATCCTCCAAAGCTTCGAGTTTTTCAACCTTAACATGCTTTATCAGAATCTCCTCTCTATAGGAGGGGTTGGCAACATCTGTTTTTATAGGGCTTATGATTGTTAGGATCCCATCTTCACTCGCCCTGATTGAAAATTTTAAGATGACCACATTTTTTCGCTTTCCATGAACAATTCTAACGCTCTCGTAATCCACCCTCGCACCGCTGTGCATTTCAAGAAGAAGGGAGGTTTTGAGGAGGGCATTCTCAATGTCAAGCTCTCTTTCATACTTCAAAATCTTCTGGGTACTCGGACTTACCGGTTCCCCGTTAAAAAAGGCTTGAATTCCAATTATTCTTGGAGCATTTACTATCTCCCTGTAAAAATATGGAGCGTAATCGTAAACTCCCGCTATGGTTGTCCCATAAATTGTCGGCTCAAGCTCCAGCTCCCCCCGTATTCCGATGTGGCCATTTCCAAGAGTTAGTATCGTACCGTATATGGACTCTTCCCGGGAATTGTATCTTTTAAAAGCGAACCTGTACTTCACTTCAAACCCCCCGTGATGTTATTAATGACATAATTTTCTCAAGATTCAACTCATCGAAGTCATTAAACACAAGGTCGGCATCCAGCTGTGCTTCCCTTAAATAGCCGAGAGTAAGCATACCAAGCTCTTTAGCTGCCTTAATACCTGCAGGCGCATCTTCAACCACTAGAAACACATCAATTTCTGGAAATCTTTTCTTTAACTCTTTCCTTGCCATTTTAAAAACAAGTTTTTTATTCGGTGCCAGACCGCTCACATTGACATCAAAAAGCGCACCCAGACTCTTTTTTTGCCCCATGTAAATGACATCAATTTGGGCGGCTAGCTTTGCCGCATTCTTGGATGCTGAAGCCAGTGCATGCTTAATCCCGGCTTCTTTTGCCTTTAGAAGAAAGTTTATGGCACCCTTGTTGATCCTGTATTCCTTTCTTCTAAACATCTCATTTACAATCTCATTTTTGAATTCTGCAAATTCATGGAGAAGCTCTTCCTTCTCTTCAGGAGTCCTGGCGAATTTGTCGTAAATTCCCTTTAATCGCAGTATATTGTCCGCCCCTTCATATCTCGGCTTTCCGGACACGTAACGAACATAGAAGTCGTGATCAAAATCCATTACTCCGTAGTGTTCTGCTGCTCTTCTCCATGCTTCTTCATGAGGCGTGAAAACCAAGACACCATCAAAGTCCCATATGATGGCAAACCTCATCCTCATCCCCCAGCTACTTTTCAAGTTTTTCTATCCTAATCTTCTGGGCTTCAATGTCCTCCACTTCAGCATCGAAACCTCCTACAGTCAATATTCCTTTCTCTGTTTCCAAAACAAAGTTGCTTATAATCCCCGATTTATTTATCGACCTTACTTTTCCTTCCATTTTTACAGGCAATCCTTCTTTTGTATCCTTTCCCTCTACGGTTACAATCGGAGTGTATCCGAGCTTTAAAAGTGCTTCAATTTCATTCAGCGCCATCGAAAATTCCATGAATGTTTTTGGGTAAATCTCGGGTTTTGGCTCCCAGCAGAGCACTTCTTTAGCTTTTATCCAGAGGTTGTTATGAATATTCAAAAGCCTGAGGAAGAGGTCTTTTTCGTGAACTATATAGCCGTAGATCTCCGTCCTGGGAATTGGGGACTTACTAACACTGAAGAATCTTCTTTTCGAGTACACTCCAACCGATAGGTCTGCAATTAGGAGGAGGAAATTTCCAAGCTCGGAGGTTCTTATTTTCACCCTATCCTTAAAAAGCTCAAACTCGTTGAACGTCTTTGTTTCGGGATAAACTAAGAGATAGAGGTTAACTCCCCTCTGAAGGGCGTTTAATAGATATGGTGTTACTTCCTTAAAAATGGAATAGGGAAGTTCCGCTCTAATCTCAACCTCCGCAGAATTTATTGTCTCGATCAAACCGGAAAGAACGCCATCCAGATTTCTGGCTATTGATATGTATGGGACTTCTTCTTCAGAGTTTATCCTCATTTTTTTAAGCTCCTCTTCAAGACTCTCCTTCAGAAGATCAAGCTTCATCTTCTGCACGTCTATGAGAGAAACGATATCGCTTGCAGTGTAGATCCTCGGTCTTCCACCAGAAGCCCGTACAAAACCTTTTCTAATAAGACTTTGAATTATATTATAGAGCTGAGGCTGATGAACGTCTAAAGACTCGAGCAACTCCTTAACGGTCGCGCCCTTTTTTATCCATATTGCAAGATAGACCTCTGCCTCTCTCTTGGTGAGTCCTAAATCCTGAAGTTTCTCTACGATGCCTACTGCAGGATTTTCCATACCTTCCCACCCACATCTTTATTCCGAATTTTTACTATTTAAATATTGTTATGACTAATAAAGAAAAGTTTATATAATATTATTATAGTATAAACCTGTGAAGAAACCTGTATGAGAGGTGTCATAGATGGGAAAGAAAACCCTCTATAGTTTGATTTTGGTTTCAGTCCTTTTGTTAGGGGTCGTGGCAGCTGGGTGCATAGGCGGTGGAGGAACCACAACATCACCATCCCCGACAACAACTACATCCACGGTTGTTAAGACCGAAACTCAAGTCCAAACCAAGACAACCACAGAGACGAAAGTTCAAGAGAAAGTTTTCGTGAGATTTGCAGGATGGAGTGCCGGCGAAACCGAGATGAAGAACTATCAAAAGATGATTGATGAATTTGAAAAGGAAAATCCAAACATTGGCATTAAGTATGAGGTCATCACACAGATGTTCCATGAGAATATCCTAGCTTCATTTGGTGCGGGCGTTGCACCTGATGTGTTCTATGTGGATAGTGCATGGGCCCCAATATTCATCGACAAAGGTGCATTGTATCCGATTTCAGACCTTGCCGACAAAAGCTTTATTGACAAGTTCTACCCATTCCTGCTCGAACCCTTCAAGAAGAATGGAAAGCTTTATGGTCTTCCAAAGGATTGGAGTATGCTTGCTTTGTTCTACAACAAGAAGCTCTTTGAGCAGGCAGGCATTACAAAGCCTCCCGAAACATGGGAGGAACTTGAACAGGATGCAAAGATAATAGCGGAAAAAACTGGAAAACCTGGTTTAGCCATATACCTAGGAAATTTCAACAGATACGTCCCTGTGGCGGTGAGTAATGGTGCTCCAAAACCATGGTTTGAAAAACCTGAAGATGCATCATGGTTCGATAATCCTGTTGTAAAAGAAACCCTGACATGGTATATCAACCTCTACAAAGTTGGGAAGGTGGACATGGAAAACCAGGGAAAGAAGCCCTATGTGGTGCAACCCGGTGATGTTGGAGCCGGATGGCTCGGTGATGCCTTTGGAAAGCAGGAGGTTGCAATGGTTATAAGCGGAAACTGGATGATACCGTTCCTGGCTGACCAATTCCCCGACTTCAAATATGGCGAGGACTGGGATATAGCTCCGCTTCCTGCAGGAAAATCTGGAAGGGCGACGATGGCATACACTGTGATTCTGGGCATAAACGCAAAGTCAGGGCATCCAAAAGATGCATGGAAGTTTGTTGAATTTATATTGGGTCCCAAGGGGCAAAAGGATTTGGTAGTTAAAGCAGGTCAGACCCTGCCGAGCATGAAAGGATTTGAAAACGACCCCGACATGTGGCCACAGCACAAAAAGACGCTCTCATTTATGTCCCAGTATGACAATGTGATAATCTTCCTCTGGGGACCCAAATCCGGAACTCTGGAAGGAAAGTTCAGCGATGCCATGGCAGCAGCCATGAGAGGAGAAATGACTCCCGAAGAAGCCATACAAACCATGAAGGAAGTTGTCCAGCAAGAATTAAGTGGATGAGGTGATTCTATGCCTCTTTTTAAATTTTCCTCTTTTTATGAAAAAGCTAGGAATAAGGAGATTGTTGCCGGGCTTGTGCTGATATCCTTTGCGGTCATCCTCAACATGGTTTTCGGCTACTTTGCCATGATATTCGCCTTCTTCCTGAGCTTCTTCAAATGGGATTATATAGGTCAAATGCAGTTTGTTGGTTTGAAGAACTTTCAAATCGTGCTTAGAGATCTCTCGAGGGGTCTCCATGGTACCTCTTATATCCTCGCACCCTTCTACACCGGATTAAAGAACATCCTGATTTATACCGCAATTGTGGTGCCTGTTCAGACTTTTTTGGCTATAGTTTTGGCTTCCTTTGCGAATCAAAAAATTAAGGGTCAGCAGTTTTTTAAAGTTTCATATTTCCTTCCGGCAACAACTTCTGCCGTTATAGTTAGTTTGATATTCATCTGGCTCTTCATGAAGAATGGATTCATAAACTATGCCCTCGTTCATGTTATACCTGGCTTTCAGCCAATAGATTGGATAAACGATAGAAGATACCTCCTGCTGGCCATAGCGCTCGTGGCAATATGGGGGACGAGCGGACATTTCATGGTATCATTTTTGGCAGCAATGCAGGCTATTCCCAAGGAGATCTATGAAGCGGCGATGCTGGATGGTGCAGGTCCAATTAGGAGGTTCTTCTTCATTACAATACCCATGCTGAGACCCATGATAGTTTACGTCGTGGTTTTAGGACTAATAGGAGCACTGCAGATGTTTGACCTGGCATGGGTAATGGCAGGTGCAAATGGTGGTCCCGGAGGAGCGGGCTACACTGTAGCCCTAGATATTTATAATGAAGCCTTCACGCGCATACGTCCCGGTGTCGCAGCAGCAAAGAGCTGGTTCCTCTTCGCGATAATATTCACGACCACATATCTATTTCAGAAGAAGTACGGGAGGGCGATTAGATGACCCCGAAAGAGAAGGAGAGGCTCATAAAAAGAATTTGGATTGTCATAACCTATGTCGTTCTAATAGGTTTTGCTCTCGTGTATTTAATGCCTTTTATAAGATCGCTGGTGGCTTCGTTCATGACATGGGCACAGGCGTCCCAGTATCCACCAAAATGGATTCCAAGCCCTTTCACACTGGAAAATTATGAAAAGCTCTTCAGATTGGAGCTCTTTCCAAAATGGGTTCGAAATACGGCACTTTACTCTGGCTTAATAGTTGCGGGAAACATATTATTCTCCAGCATGGCGGGATATGCCTTTGCTCGCCTGAGATTTCCAGGTAGAGATGTTATATTCTCCGCACTGCTTTCCCTTTTGATGATACCAATGTTCGTTACGCTAGTCCCAAATTATATCATAATATACAAGCTCGGACTCATCGATAACATCTTAGGGCTTTCACTGCTCGGACTGGTCAATGTTTCAAGTATATTCCTGATGAGGCAGTACTTCATGTCCCTCTCCAATGAGATATTCGAAGCCGCCCGTCTAGATGGCTGTGGCCCAATAAAATCATTCTTCTACATTGCCCTGCCACTTGCAAAGCCCGCTCTGGGTGCTGTTGCAGTTTATCAATTCCTGGGCTCTTGGAACGCATTTATAGGTCCCCTAATCTTCCTGAGAACTCCCGAACATTTCACACTCCCCGTGGGATTGAGTTTTGCATTCCAAAGAGCCATGTGGACGGAGTATACCCCTATAATAGCGGGTTCTCTTGTTGCCTCTGCCCCCACAATATTGCTCTTCCTTATACTCAATAAATATTTGATAAGAGGTATAGTTATCACGGGAGGGAAGGGATAATGGCAAGGGTTTTGCTTAAAAACGTTACAAAGAAGTTTGAAGATGTTATCGCCGTTAACAAGCTCAATCTTGAGATCAAAGACGGCGAGTTTATGGTGCTTCTCGGCCCAAGTGGATGCGGAAAATCAACCACCCTGAGAATGATAGCGGGTCTTGAAACTCCAACCGAAGGTGAAATATGGATAGGAGAGCAGATAGTCAATGAAATAGACCCCACGAAGAGAAATACCGCTATGGTCTTTCAAAGCTACGCCCTCTATCCCCACATGACGGTTTTCGGCAATATTGAGTTTCCATTGAGGATGTCAAATGTTCCAAAGCAGGAAAGGATTAAAAAGGTTAAGGAGGTTGCCGAGTTCCTCGGAATTGCCGAGCTCCTTAATAGGAAGCCCAGTGAACTGAGCGGCGGTCAGCAGCAGCGCGTGGCGCTGGCGAGGGCTCTTGTCAGGGAACCACAGGTGTTTCTTTTGGATGAGCCCCTCTCAAACCTCGATGCAAAGATTAGAACCCAAATGCGCTTTGAGCTCAAAAAACTATTGAGTTATGATCTTGGAATAACAACGATTTACGTGACACATGACCAGGTAGAGGCAATGACAATGGCGGATAGAATAGCAGTGATGAACAAGGGGCAGCTTCAGCAGGTTGGCACTCCCGATGAGATATTCTACAGACCCTCAAACACCTTCGTGGCAACCTTCGTTGGAAGTCCTCCCATGAATCTCATTGAAGGGGATGTATTGAAGGATGAGAAAGGGGTCTTCTTTGACAGCGGACACTTCATATTGGAGCTTCCCGGGGATGTTGACGCTGAAGGCAAAGTCATACTTGGATTCAGGCCCCAGCACACCGAAGTCAGCATAGAAGCAAGAGAAGGGTTTGTTAAAGGAAAGCTTTTGGGTATTGAAAAACTCGGAGTGGAAAGCTACGGGCATCTAGTTTATGAAGACTTGGAGCTCATAATCAAACTGCCTGAAAACATACGACCCAGCATGGGAGAGATATACTGGAGACCGAGGCACGACAGAATGTACATCTTTGACGGAAAGGCCAGGAATTTAATCTACGGTTAGGAGGGAATCGTTTGAAAAAAACTCTTGTGTTCA
>QMUB01000057.1 GCA_003663695.1 Thermococci archaeon
AAATACTACTGCCACAAGCACTTCAATGAAATGGTCGAGAGCAGGGTAAAGCAAACGGTGAGAAAATACCATTTGATCGAAAGAGGAGAGAGAATAGCCGTTGGCGTGAGTGGAGGTAAGGACAGCATTGTTTTGCTCCACCTCCTAGCCAAACTTCAAAGAAAATTCCCCTTCGAGCTCGTGGCGATAACCATTGACGAAGGCATCGAAGGATACAGACCGCCAAGCATTGAAGTCGCTAAGAGAAATGCCAAACTTCTTGGGATAGAGCACCGTATATACTCCTTTAAGGAATATTTCGGCTTTTCTTTAGATGAGACCGTTGAGATAATGGGGAGCTTTGAAAGAGGTGAAAGAGTGGGAGCATGTTCTTACTGCGGTGTGTGGAGGCGCTGGCTGTTGAATTATGCATCCCAAGATGTTGGAGCGGATAAATTGGCCGTAGGACACAATTTGGATGATGAAGCCCAAGTATTTTTGATGAACATAATGCGCGGTGATATAGCCCGCCTGGGAAGAACAGGCCCCTACTATGAAGTAATCCACGAAGGACTTGTGCCGAGAATAAAACCTCTAAGAGAAGTGCCCGAAAAGGAAATCGTTCTCTATGCCCTCCTAAATAACATCGAAGTGGATTTGGAAGAGTGCCCCTATGCAGTAGAGGCATTTAGGGCTGAGATTAGGGATTGGGTAAATGAGATGGAGGAGAAGCATCCGGGAACGAAATATCAAATTTTGAGGAGCTACGACAAGATGTATCCCCTCCTAGCGAAGACATACGCAAAGCGTGATTTGGGAAGATGTAAGATTTGCGGACAGCCAACAAACGGTGAGATATGCAAGGCATGCCAGTTCAAACTTAAAGTCCAGGAAAAAGCAAAGGAAAAAGGTTTAACATTTAGAGTTGAGTGATCCGCTTTTTTTGAAATTTTGTTTAAAGTTGAATAATCCAAAGCCGCATAATTTAAGAAAAGAAAAAGCTCAAAGGATAAGGGAAACCAAGTCCCAGATAGCTTTCTCTGGGTCTTTTGCCTTCGTAACGCCAGAAGCTAAGAGGACGCCAACGCTTCCCAGTTCTAAAGCCTTCTTAACATCTTCGCCCGTTGAGATGCCCGCACCCGTGAGAACACCTACGCTTGGGTTGACCTTCTTAACGAACTCCACCGTGTTTGTGACCACCTCTGGTTGAGCTTTACTAACAGGAATTCCCGTTCCTATGAGCTCTGGGGGCTCGACGGCAACATAGTCGGGCTCAAGAGCAGCGGCAGCAGCGCTAACCTTTGGATTGTTCGTGCACACCATCGTCATTAAGCCGAGCTCCTTGGCTCTGGCAATTGATGCCTCAAGATTCGCTAAAATCATCCTGTTTTCAGAGTGGTTCAGGAGCGTTCCAACGGCACCGGCTTCCTTAACCGCCTCCGGCAAAACATGGCCTGTGTGGCTTCCGGGTGTTATTGGGTCAATGTGCTGGGCAAAAACAGGAATTTCAACCTCCTGAGCAACCCTGTAGAGGTCGGCCAATTGAGGAGCAACGACGAATGTAATTCCCGTCTCCTTGGACACTTTCTCAGCGGCCTTGGCTATTCTCAAAGCGCCTTCTCCAGTTGCCTGGATGTAGGTCTTAAAGTTAATCGCTATAATCGGCTCTTTCAGCTTCACAGGTATCACCTAAAGTGAATCTACTTTAAAGCTTAAATGCTTTGTCCAAGGAGCCACTCTCTGATAGGGACAATCTTCACAGTTCTGCCCTTTATCTGCATTTTCCCTTTTTGCCTCCATGTAATTACCGTCAAATCACCAATGCCAAGCTCATTGCTCGCTTTAACCAATGCTTTAATCTCCCTTTCCTTATTCTTCTCATTGAGCTCGTAAGAAACTTGGATGAGCTTTTCATTGGAGAGAAGAAAGTCCACTTCCCCTTTATCCCGTGTCACGTAATAAAACAAATTCTCATTGGGCTCAGCACCTCTCTTTAAAAGCTCGAAAAACACTAAATTCTCAAACAGCATTTCCCTGTCTTCAAGTCCAAGAACAGAAGCCAGCCCATTGTCAACGATATACGGCTTAAATCCTAGCATCTCCCTTAGTTTGTAAGATTTAACTGCAGGATAGAGAGGATAAAACACTAATGAGTCTTCTAAATAAGACAGATAGTTGGCTAAAGTTTCTTTTCCAACACTGATACCGAGACTTCTCATGTTTTTGTATGCTTTAGAAATTGTGAGGTGCGATGAAAAAACAAGCATTTTAAAAAGTAGTCTCAGGGCTTTAAGGTTCATTACATGCCATCTCTCCACAATATCCCGGTAAATAGTGGAGTCAATTATTTCTCTGAGAATCTCCCTTCTTAAAGAGGGATTTAAAACAACCTCTGGATACCCTCCCCAAAAGAGATAGTCTTGTAAGAGCTGATTTATTTTTGCATTCTCATAGGTGGAATAGAATTGTTTTACATCAATTCCATTTGCTTTTAAGAGTTCTTTGAATGAGAAAGGATACATCATTAGTTTAATACTCCTGCCCCTGAGCTCTGTAGCTATTTCTTTCGAGAGAAGCCTCGCAGAAGAGCCCGAAATAATAACTTTGTGCCCCTTATCAAGGAGGAATCTCACAAATCGCTCCCATCCTTCAACATTCTGAACTTCATCTAAGAAAAAATAACACACTCTTTTAGCATTCTCCGGAAACATTGAGTAGTATACTTCCAGCATTGTCATTAAATCGTTGAGTTCAGCCCCAACGAGTCTTGGGTCTTCAAAATTTACATAGAGGGTTCTTTCTTTTTCAATACCCTTTTTTAGAATGTCATGTATCATCTGGAAAATAAAATAAGTCTTTCCAGCCCTTCTTGGTCCAATAACGGCTAACGCCCTAGAAACTTTTGGAAGCTCATATTCCCTTTCACGTTCAACCAAACTAACCTCCCACTCCAGATAATCGGATATAATTGTGCCCCATATCCTCTTCTCAATCATGTACTATAAATAGTCCACTATATTTATAAAGTTTTGTACTATTCATAGTCCATCAAATCAAAAAAAGAAACAACTAAATAGAAATCAAATGCTCCAGTCAACACCAAGCCTATTGCTGTACTCGTTTAAAACTCTTTTCAGGTACTCTTTAGCTGTTCCAACCTTGTCCACCCTAAAGCGCTCTGCCCACTTCTCGTTTCCAAACTCCTCGCTTCCTCTAGCTATAAGGTCAATTACTCTCATCGAGTCCCAGAAAACGGGCTCATAGCCTGCTTTCTTTGCATAATTCACAAGCTTTCTTAACTGCTTCTTTGAGTGCTCCTCCATATCCACGTTTTCCCCGTAAGCCTCCATAAAGAGAGCCTTTAGAATGGGTTTCATCCATCCCCTATGGAAGCGGCACCAGCCAATGTTGTCGTACCAGAATTCCCATATTGCACTTGCGAGGCTCTTCTGGGCAAGCTCTTCAGGCTCGAGGAAAACACCAAACTGATAGAAAGTCCAATAGCGTCCTTGGATTGGATAAGGAATGTAATTCCCCATAGCCCAGTACATAGTTGGTGTTATCTCCCCATCCTCTCCAAGCGGTGTGAAGACACCATAATCCTTAAAGCTCTCCCCATAGGGAAGCCTGTCCTTAAACTTCTCATCAAGAATAATTGAAGCTTTCCTCTTGCCAGCACCAATTAACTTCACAATCTCGTTCTCCGCAAAAGCGACCTTACGAGCGAGCTCGGCAACCAGCTTTGCATTCTTCTCACTCGACTCCACAGGTCTCTCCATGAGCGCCTCCTTTGTGAACTCGGGCATTCCGCTTATACCAACCTCTTCTGGTTTCAGGAACCCTCTATGAACGAGCTCCAAGATCCATGCCGCCGTCCCTCCAAACTCGATAGCATCAAAGCCCATAGCATCAACGGCATGAACGCTAATATCGCTCGCCCTCAAAGTTATAGTACCACTCAAAGGCCCATTAGCTTCCCTGGGCTCGTACTCTATGTGATGCCCGTTAGCATATTTCTTGCATGCTACAGGACATGGTTCCCCACAAGTAGTCCAGTTCTTCGTCTCTATAGCCTCCTTGTTAAAGGGCTCCCAGTAAAGCTTCATTATATTCTCATGAATCTTAATGCGCTCCTCCTTTGGAATATAGGGCATCTGCCAGTTTAAAATTGGGACAAAATCCCCCTCAGCAGGATAATTTCCTCCAAAGGTTCCTCCCGTCTTAAGCTTTGGATTGTATTTGTATTTAACCGTCTTCTCTCCGATAACCTCGAACATGGGCTTCTTGTGGATTCCCTCCACTATGGGCTTGACGTTGCCCATCTTGCTTATATCCTCCCCAGGGAATTCTTTTCCAGCTTTTCCCCCAAAGATTATGGCTGCAACATTATGAGCCCTAAATAGAACACTTCCGGAACCTCCGCGGGCGGCCCAGTCCTCACTGCCCACCAAACGCTTACCCTTCCTAAGAGTTTGAGAGAATATTGCTCCAAAGTTAGTGTTCATGGCAGCAGGACCAACACATGCAATCCTGTACTCCATACCTTCAAACTTCTGACCCAAATGATCTATCAGGTATTGAGTGAGTGCATAAACGCCTTCCTCTCCCTTGTACCCCCTCCATATCTCCAGAAGCTTATCCTCCTCAATCTGATAGAACTCCACATTGATGTTCTCACCATCGTTTTTGAGAATTACAACGGTTGGCTTTTCGGCCTTTCCCTCTATCGTTACAAAATCGACACCAACCCGCTGGAATTGGTAAGCCGCTCCACCCATTGCAGATGGGAATACGCCTCCCCACAGGGGTGAGCGGAAGACAAACATCAATCTATGAGCACCCGGTAAAGCGCTCCCGGCAAAGGCACCCTTTCCAAAGACGGTTATGTTTTTAGGATCATATGGGTCCATCTCATAGGTCTTATAAACCTCGTCATGAAGGTACAGAGCGTAATCTATGATGCCGTAGATCCCTGTCTTCTCGAATTCCTCGCTATTAATCTTCCCCTTACCCATATCAAGCTTGAGCGTTGTGAACTTCATACACCTTCCCCCCGTTATCACTCACAGTGTTATGCCAACTCAATATTTAAAAGTTGCCCTCTAAATTGGTTACTTGACTTTCGAACTTATTAACTTTAACCCAAGTTTTTTAAATCGGAGCCGTTAAGGGTTATACATGATAGCCCTAGGCATTGAAGGAACAGCACATACACTCGGTATGGGGATCGTGACCGAGAAGGAGATATTGGCCAACGTATTTGACACCCTCACCACGGAAAGAGGAGGAATCCATCCAAAGGAAGCAGCGGAACATCATGCAAAGCTCTTAAAGCCCCTCCTGGAGAAGGCACTCAAAGATGCTGGAATATCCATGGGGGATGTGGATGTTGTAGCATTCTCCCAGGGCCCGGGTTTGGGGCCCGCTTTGAGGGTCGTTGCAACCGCGGCGAGAGCCCTTGCCCTCAGGTACAACAAGCCTATAGTGGGTGTCAACCACTGCATAGCTCATGTAGAGATAAGCAAACTCTTTGGAGATATTAAAGACCCTGTCGGACTTTACGTAAGCGGAGGGAACACCCAAGTTATCGCTCTTGAAGGAGGGAGATATCGGGTTTTTGGAGAAACCCTCGACATAGGGATAGGGAACGCCCTGGATATGTTTGCAAGGGAACTTGGCATAGGCTTTCCGGGAGGGCCAAGGATAGAGGAGCTTGCCCAAAAAGGAAATAAGTATATAGAGCTACCCTACGCGGTTAAAGGAATGGATCTCAGTTTTTCTGGAATCTTAACCGAAGCTGTAAGGAAATATAAAAGCGGGAAATATAGGGTGGAAGATTTGGCTTACTCCTTTCAAGAGACAGCTTTTGCTGCACTGGTTGAAGTTACGGAGAGGGCTTTAGCACACACGGAAAAAAATGAAGTTGTTCTTGTAGGTGGTGTTGCCGCCAACAAACGCCTAAGGGAAATGCTAAAAGGTATGGCTGAGGATAGAGGTGCAAAGTTCTTCGTACCCCCTTTTGAGGTCTGCAGGGATAATGGAGCCATGATAGCATATACGGGCTTGAAAATGTTTAAAGCGGGGATAAAGTTCAAGCTGGAAGAAACAGTTGTCAAGCAAAAGTTCAGAACGGACGAAGTTGAGGTTACGTGGACTTAAAACTTTTTCTTGATTTTCATTAGGTAATGAGGGTATAATGATTCAGAAAACCTTATGAATTTCGTCTTCCGGGGCGATTTCTTTATTTTTATCTTAACCCCGGGATCAAGATAAGTGTAGAACTGACCATCGACCGCAAGTATTGCCTCCCTATCTATACTCAAAATATCCACGGATATTTCAGAGCTCGCTGGAATCACCATGGGTCGAGCATTCAAGGTTATAGGTGCCAAAGGCGCAATTATTATGCCATCAATCCTAGGATCCAAGAAGGGGCCCCCTGCAGACATCGCATATCCTGTTGAACCCGTGGGAGTGGAGATTATCAAGCCATCCGCCCTTATCTCATCCGCCACATTCTCATCCACGTAGTATTTAAGGTGCACTATTTTGCCGGGAATTCCAGTTAACACCGCAACCTCGTTCAAAGCATCCGGAATTTTGACCTTCCAGTTCAAACGCGTCCTGAGCTTGATCCTCTCATCCACATAATACTCCCCTTCCAAAAGCTTGCTGAGAGCAAAAAATGTTTCGGACGGCTCAACCTCCGATAGGAACCCAAGGGTCCCCATGTTTATGCCCAAAATCGGTATATCCCTTCGAGTTTTGTGTTCAATCCTTAGAATGGTGCCGTCCCCACCGATTGCGATAACGACATCCACCTTCATGTCTTCCAGCGAGACCAGATCCTCCTCGTTGAAGTGTGGAAAGTGGCTGTACGTTTCCGTATCAACATAAACTTCATATCCTTTAACTTTGAGAAAATCATAAACACGGTAGGCGAGCTTCAAAGCTTCCTCCTTATCTCTTCGAGCAGCGATGCCGAATTTCATCTTACTCCCCAGATACTGATAACTGTAAATATGCTTCAAAACTATTAAGCCTTTCTACCCTTTGCACTCAGGTAAAAGCTTATAGCTCCTCCAACGATTGTTGGAAGCCAGAAGGATATAAACCTATCCACGACGGTTGCAGTAACAGCCACCCCTTTATCCAAAGAGAGGCTTAAATAGAGGGCGGAATTAACACCC
>QMUB01000058.1 GCA_003663695.1 Thermococci archaeon
CAAAACAGGACGGCTACATTGGGAGTAAAGCACTTCGTTGCATGCGGTTATGGGGGAGAGATCCTCTGGGAGCATGATTCAGTGCCTCCTTACTACTGGCTTATCTATCGTGGGAAGTACATGCCGAACAGGGAGGGGGTTAGCTATCCACAGGTTTTAACCTCCAATACAAGCAATTATCTTTTCGTTGTTGAGGTTCATTCGGCTCCTCGTGAGGTTCCTTTTGTTAGGCGTTGGGTTGGGGAGGATTGGGTTTACGTGTTTGGTAGAGAAGGGCTCGTTAAAAAATTGAGTCTTGAGAAGGATTCTTGGCCAAAGAGGAATGTTTTCATCTCATCAGCCGGGAATTACACTATTTTGGGCTTTGAACAGCCGCAGGAGGATGGGTCCCCCGCATATGGGAGGGTTTTAATTTTTAACGGTTCGGAGGTTATTTTTGATAAAACCTTCCCCTATGATCCGAACTGTTTGTGTTACGTAATTCCCGGGTGGGGGCGCATTAATGAGGAAGGATACGCAACCTTCGGCCTCTACACAGGCACAGGAATCTACAACGGCACACTCATCTATGAGAAGGGATAAAAATGCTTGAGGGGGTGGATGAATGAAGAAGTTTATACTTCCGCTCTTTATTGTTCTCCTTATTTCTGCCGTTATTATTCTAAACCATAAGCATCAACCTGCCAGTACTCCACAGGTTCAGTGTCCTTTTCTCGTTCCTGCAAATGGAGTGAATGGGAGCGTTATCGCAAGCTTTGACGATACACTTATTATAAGAAGTGAAGGTAAGTTTTTCATGAAAAGCCGGACAGGCACATACATGATAAACTCCTCCGAAGCATACTTTTTTCCGTGGGGGTTCGTCGTATCTGAGGAAGGGAAGGAGGTCTTTTCGGTTCCAAAATATGTGATGAACTATGGGGAGGATCCCGAATGGGGGGATATTCTGAAGAATATTTCGATTGAAAACACGTCTTACATGATAAAAGTCAATCACCTCATAGCCTGCGATTACGGTGGGAAAATTCTCTGGAAACACATTCAACCACTCTCCTACCTGTGGGAGATAAAAGAAGAAGGAGTGACGGAGAAAAGCGGTGAAAGCTCCTTCCAGATTTACACGCATGCGAGTGAGGAGTACTTCTTCATGGCCAAATTCTTGGGCAAGCCAAGGTACCACTTCGGCCCGGATTGGCTTTACATTTATAATGAGAACGGGCTCGTTAAGGAGATAAAGCTTGGAGAGCCCCCAGAACCTCCGGATAGGGTATTCTTCACCTCAAACGGGAGTTACACCCTCCTGGGTTTTAACCTGTATGAGGGGGATGGCACTCCGTATGGTGGCAGAATCATGATTTTCAACGGTTCGGAGGTGATTTTTGACAAGTTCATATCCAGAAATGATTGTTTATGCTATCCCGTACACGGGTGGGGTCAAATTACGTTGAAAGGATGCGCCAGGTTCGGCATGCTCGAAGGCGTTGGAACATACTGCAACGGTACATTCACCTATGAAAAAGAATAAAAATCTTCTATATTTTTCTCCAGAAAATTCAAAAGCTCCTCCGGCTTCACAAGACTGACTCTCATTCCTAATTCATTTTCAATGAAGTTCATAACCCAGCTGTTCTTTAATGGGTCACTCTTAAATGGATACACGATGATCAAGTGTTTAAACCCCTCTCTGTGGGCTTTTATAGCATTGTAAAGTGTTCTCTGCTTTATCCACTTATAGGAGTTCTCAAATTCAACGGCAACAACCTTTTTACCCTTCTCTCCAAAAATAGCGAGATCTATGCGGGTTCCATCGGCGGTGCGAAGTTCTCTAACTGCTGTGAACCCCTTAAGAGAGCAGAACTCCATAATGGCATTCGAGAGTGCTTTAATCTTTATCCCTATCCCCCCAGAAAAAGAGAAATAGACTCAGAAGAGCCACTGGTTCTCAATGCACTCATCGCATGGAGGCTTTTCTCCCGCTATTGCCCTGAACTTCTTGTAGATGCACTCCGGCAGTCCGAGAGGGCATCTATCTGGCGTGAGTTCGGGCCTTACCTTTGTGGGATCGAGCTTGAGCTTGATCCATGCCTCATACTCCTCCACCTTCTTCCACGGGAGCACCTTCGCCCCGTAGATCACAAGACTGTCATATATCCTCGAGTAATCCCCAAGTACGGCGTTTTCTTTGCTTATGACGTCTTCACAGACCAGAACCCCCTCTCCGAGTATTGAGTCCTTGATCTCGCTCTTCTCTTTGATTATGTCGCTTCCGATTAGGATCACTCTCTTGAGATATGCCTTTTCCTGAACTATCGTGTTGGGACCCACATAGGTGTATGCCTTTATTTTTACACCGTGCCCTATTTTGGCACCTCTGTCTATGTAAACCGGTCCCTGGATCTCCACATCCTCGGGAACCTCCGCACCTTCTCTTATGGTGTAGTATCCATTTTCTTTTGTTATCTCATCCAGAGCAATCTGGTGGGCATAGAAGAGATCCTCCGGTGTGCCGAGATCCACCCAGTACACCTCTCTGGGAACCTTGTATCCATAGACCAGCCCCTGGCTCACATATTTTGGAAGGACCTCACGCTCGAAGTAAACCTCTCTGTTCTTGGGCACGTCCTTTAAAATTTCTCTGCTCACCACATAGATACCAGCATCGATCATGTTTGTCCTGGGTCTCTTTGGTTTCTCCTCAAAGCCCGTCACCCTACCGCTCTCGTCAATTTCGACCACACCATATTTCTCGGGGTCATAAACCTTTGTCAGTGCAACCGTCACAAGCCCATCATTATTTTTATGTGCCTCAATGAGCTCTCCAAAGTTGAAGTTTGTGAAGACATCCCCGTAAATTACCAAAAACTCGTCTCCAACGAAGTCCTCCACATTTTTTAGGGCTCCACCTGTCTCAAGGGGCATCGGGTCATTCACGAAGCGTATGTCCTTCGGGTAGTCCGCCATGTTGTCCTCTATAAATTCCCTAATCTCTCCCCTCATGTAATGAACTGAAAGTATGATTTCGTCAATCTCTTTGATCTTTTCCAGGTTCTCCAAGAGATACTGAAGATTTGGTTTTCCAAGAACAGGCACCATCGGCTTTGGTCTTGTTGAGGAAATTGGCCTCAATCTCGTTCCAAATCCTCCGGCAAGAATAACAGCTTTCATAACATCACCAATTATAATTAAAAGTTGGAAGCTTATATATTTTACGGCTGTTAAATATGACCATCGCTGAACCCCTTTAACTTTGTGTTCATTTGTATTCATTAGACTTCCGCAGCTGGTAGATTTCACCCTTGAAGTGAATACAGCTACCTGGGCAAATCTTTTTCAGGGGACACGATTCACATGCAGGGGAACCAAACTCGACCTTTTCTATGTATCCCATGCTCTCAAGTATTTTTATTATGCCCTCAACCTCCTCCACGCTGATATCCATCCTCCTTGCAATCTCCTTGGAGTTTGATACCCCCTCCTTTATGAGCCTTAGAGTTTCCTCCAGCTTTCCCATTTTCATTCACCGGAAATCAGAGCCCCAGGAGGAGCCCTATGTTGTAAACAAGGATTCCGACAATGCTCGAGAGCGCAAGATTATAAATCACTGCCACTGCGGCCCACTTATTGCCGCCCTCTGCTCTTATGGCTCCTATGGTGGCTATGCACGGGAGGTACAGCGTGGTCACGAGTCCCAAAACAAATGCCTGAAGGGGTGTCATGGCATTTTTCATGAGCGTGGCAAGTGCAACTTCGCTCTCCCCCACGCCATATATAATACCATACGTGGCGATGACGTTCTCTTTGGCTATTATTCCGAATATGAGGCTAACAGCTGCCCTCCAATCAAGCCCCATGAGCTTTGTAAATGGCTCCACAGCTTCTCCGAGCTTCTCAGCATAGCTCAATCCCCCTCCAATGGGCGCGGGATAGTTGCTCAGGTACCATATGGCTATAGCTCCTGCGAGTATCACCGTTCCCGCTTTCCTAAGGAACTCCTTGCTCCTCTCCCATGAGTGTATTATCACACTCTTCCATGCGGGAACCAGATAATCGGGGAGCTCGATAACGAAGGGGCTTTCTTCACCTTTGATAAGGAACTTTCCGAGGAAGAGCGCCGAGAGCAGTGCGAGCAAAATTGAGATGGCGTATATTCCAACGGCAACAAGGGCTTGGTGTGCTGAGAAAAATGCCCCTGCTAGGAATGTTATGACAACCATCCTGGCGCTGCATGGAACGAGCGGGTTTATGAGCATCGTTAAAATCCTGTCCCTCTCATTGTCGAGCGTTCTCGTTGCCATAACCGCCGGGACGTTACATCCAAATGCCAGCACCATTGGAATAAAGCTCTTTCCGGGTAGCCCAAACTTTCTCATTATCCTTTCCATAACGGTTGCCGCCCTCGCCATGTACCCTGAATCTTCCAGAATTGCCATAGCTATGAATAGCAAGAATACCAAAGGAAAGAAGCTAAGGACAGCCCCAACTCCACCTATCATCCCATCCACGATAAGCCCTCTGAGCATTTCATCTCCAATGTGAGGAGCGATTGAACTTCCAAGAGCATCGAAGACTCCACCCAGCCATTCCTGGATGGGGGTCCCCAATGTGAAAACAAACTTAAAGAGGGCATAAAACACTGCGAGAAGGCTTATAATGCCGTAAACGGGGTGAGTTAAAATTTTATCGAGCTGGTCACTCAGAGTTTCCCTGACTTCTCCAAAATGCGTCACAAACTGGTGCATGAGTTTATCTATGAACTCGTACTTCTGATTTGCTATCACAATATCCAGGGAGCGCTTGTAGTATTCCTCAACTTCACTTATGTGCTGGAGAATTTCATCCATCTTGGTCTGTCCAAGATATCTCAAAATTAGCTTTATAACCTCCTGATCTCTGGTTAAAAGCTTTATAGCGAGCCATCTCACATTGTACTTCTCCACGAGAGGGGTGCCCTCTAGAACCTTGCTCACATGCTCTATTTCTCTCTCAATTGGTTCATCATAAACTGGAGAGATTGGGTTACCCACAATTTTGCCCTCTGCCGCTGCTTTTATGACCCTTCTGAGCTCGTCCAATCCCTGTCCGCTTTTAGCGTTCGTTGGTATCACCGGAATCCCCAGAACTTTCTCCATCTTTTTTATATCAAACCGTGCTCCCTTCTTTTTTGCGATATCTATCTTGTTGAGAGCTATTACGACATTTTTGACTCCCATTTCAAGGATCTCCATCGTTAAAAATAGATTTCTCATGAGGCATGAGGCATCGACTACATCCACGATGACGTCGGCGTTCCCTTCGAGAATAAAATTCCTCGCCACGAGCTCGTCGACGGCGTGAGCTGTTAGAGAATAGGTTCCGGGCAGATCAACCACCAAAAATTCTTCCCCCTTGTACTCCATTATCCCCTCCTTTTTTTCCACAGTAACCCCTGGCCAGTTGCCAACGTGCTGTCTCAAGCCTGTGAGTGCATTAAAAATCGTGGTCTTTCCGACATTTGGATTTCCAGCAAGTGCAATTACCTTTAAGCCTTGAGTAAAAGAGCCCATTACGCTCCCCTCCTTATTAGAATCTTCTCTGCAATTCCTCTACCAAGGGCAAGACGCATGTTTCCAATCGCAATTATGTAAGGGCCCGGTCTCCCTGATTTTATAACCATAATCCTTGTTCCTGGAGTTATTCCCATTCCCATGAGCTTCTGCCTGGCACCGGGTCCTCCATGGATATCAACTACAATCCCTGTCTCACCTTCGTGCATCTGTGATAATCGTACATACATGTCCATCACCATTAGGTTTACCTAATTCCATACTAGATAGGTGTAGAAAGTTTTAAAAACGTTTGGTTAGCCTAATAATCTAAAGAAGTTCGAAATTGAAAAATCAAAGATTCAAATTTAAAATCCACCTCTTTCTCTGCTTTTAAGTCTGCGCATATAGAATTTCTTTCCTTCATATTCCAGCTCTATAATTTTGTTTTCTTTCAAAAGCTTCTCAATAATAGCCCAACTCGCATTAGCTTTTTTCAGGATCTCTCTGACTCCCTCTTCCCTCATAGGATGAACGGCAGTGATACTTAAGATATCCTGCTCTGCATTTCCCGTGAATGCAAAGGCATTTCCTTCATATCCTATGAGGTATTCAACTCTATCCATTCCGAGCTCTTTGGAAAAGGTTTGAAAAGCATGATTTATTACTTCCTCCTTTGCTGGTCTAACCCATTTTTCCCATGGAGGTCTCGTTGGGATTGCTATATACGCCACATTGGGATCCAATTCCCTTAAAAATGCCGCTATTTTTTCTAGTTCGCTACTATATTCAATTCCATCTATGAGCATAGTCTCTGTAACAAGCTTTCCTTTGAATTCCTTCTTAAATTCGAGCATCCCTTCAAGAATCTTTTCAAGCTTTAAGCTCCTGTGGGGTCTATCTATCTTTCTCCATAACTCCTCGCTTACAGCATCCAGCTTTAAAGAGAGAAAATCAAATTTTAATAAGTCCTCTCTAACGTCTTCTTTCCATATTAGGGAAGAATTCGTGAGAATTGCAAGGGGAATGTTGAGATTTTTTAAAAGCTCTATCTCCCTTCCAAGGTTTTCATCAAGTGTCGGTTCTCCATCAGGAACGAAAGTTAGATAATCAATTCTCTCATTTTGCATTTTTGCTTCTTCTACCTTTTTCTTAACCTCTTCAAAGATAAACTCGGGGGGATAAAAGGTTCTTCTTCCAACTTCCATCCTTAGCGTTCTCCCTATCTGGCAGTAGACACATGCATAGGAGCAAATCTTATCAGGGATATTGTTTATCCCCAAGCTTTTGCCCAAGCGTCTTGAAGGGACTGGTCCAAAGGCTATCATGATATCACCAAAATTAGGTTGACCTAACAGGCTATAAAGATTTCTCTGTTTACGGGCATACTGTCAGGATGAGCAGTGGAGCGTTAACCGTCAAAACCTGTCAAAAAGAAAAATCAGATACTTACCTATTCTGAAAAGTCGATTGATTGGTGGAAAGTGGTATAAATCAGCGTTTAACAGTCTGGAGCTGGTTTTTTTAAGAACCTTAGAAAAGGACAAACAGAAACCGGTGTGTGTCCTTTGTGAAGTTAAGTACTGTCCAA
>QMUB01000059.1 GCA_003663695.1 Thermococci archaeon
GAAACAAGCACAAGCATTACCTTAGGTGCGCTTGTAACCTCAAGACAACCAATGACCTCCTATATGGCGGATATCATGATGTCAGCAGCTGGAAGTGTGAATATTGCCGCTTCCTTGGGCCTCCTCCTTATAATCGCCCAGATTACGGCAATCATTCTCGTCAACGTGATAACGAAACAGAAGTATGCCTTCATAGGTTTGACATGAGGTGAGAAAAATGGTTAGTGTTAGGCTTAAGGATGTTGTCAAAACATTTGGTGAAACTGTTGCTTTAAAGGGGATAAGCTTGGAAATACAGCACGGTGAGCTCTTCACACTCCTAGGACCAAGTGGATGCGGTAAATCAACCACATTAAGAATTATAGCAGGGTTGGACTTTCCGGACAGTGGTGTGGTGAGTTTCGATGAGGATGACGTTACTTATTTGAGCTCAAGTGAGAGAGGTGCCGTTCTAGTATTCCAGAACTATGCACTATGGCCTCATATGAGTGTTTATGACAATGTGGCATACGGTTTGAAAATCAAGAAGCTCCCCAAAGAGGAGATTGATAAAAAAGTGAAATGGGCCCTTGAACTTGTAAGACTAACGGGACTTGAGGATAGGTATCCGACACAATTGAGTGGTGGTCAGCAGCAGCGTGTGGCAATAGCAAGGGCTTTGGTCGTAGAGCCCAGAATACTTCTCCTAGATGAGCCCCTCTCAAACCTCGATGCGAAGCTCAGGCTTGAAATGCGCTCCGAGATAAGGAGGATTCAAAGAGAACTCGGAATTACCGTGTTATATGTCACCCATGATCAGGAGGAGGCCATGGCCATAAGCGATAGGATAGCCGTGATGAACGTGGGCACCGTGGAGCAGGTGGGAACTCCAAAGGATATATATGAGAGCCCGAGGACGGAGTTTGTCGCCTCCTTCATGGGTAAGACAAATGTTATTCCAGCAAAAGTTGTGGAAAGGAAAGGGGACAGGGTTTCCGTGGAGTTCGAGAGCTATCGTTTAGATGGATTGACATATACCGAGGACAAGGATGATGTTGTGGTGGTTATAAGGCCGGAGCGTATACAGCTTCACCCGATAGAGAACGCGGTTTCAATAAGCGGCAAAGTGGATTTAATCGAGTACTATGGCTTCTTTATTGAGGTCGTCGGAATGTTTGGGGATACGAGGATAATTGCAAGAACCATAAGCGACAGGCATGTGAGGGAATTGAAGCCTCAGGGTGAAGTAACCTTCTACATAGACAGGGACGACATACTGGTTCTCCCGAAGCAGAACCTATAAATTTTTATCTCCTTTTTTCTATCCGTATTTGATAGCCATGTTTGAAGAAGGCAAAGTTTATGAACTCCTGCTCGTGACTAAATCAAATATAACCCCTGTTGGTGTTGTTAAAAGGGGAGAGAGTTTCCACTTCAAACTCTTCGGTGGAAGGAGTGCTGCGGAGATCAAGGAGCATCCTTTTGCGGTTCTCCACATCACGCAGGATGCAGAACTTCTCGTAAAGGCTGCTCTAAACCTGCCTCTGGAGCTCGAGTTTGAGGAAGCAGAGAAAGTCCCGCTAAATCGTGTTAAGGGGCTCACTGCAATAGAAGGGAAAGTAGAGTGGAGCGAAGAGGAATGGGAGGACGAACTTGGCAGGACAACAGTTTTAAAGTGTTCACTAACTCCTGTTCACGTGAAAATGGTACCATCCCATCCAAAACCTCTGAGCAGAGCAGATTATGCCCTTCTTGAAATGGCGGTACACCTCACGAGGCTTTTTGTTGCAACGAGGAGGAATGATGTTGAGAGAGCCAGGGAGATTTACAAGGAAATATGGAAGAGATATCAGGAGTACAGGCATTTTGGGGGAAAAAGTGAAGTTGCGGAGAGAATTATCGGGCTGAGCTTCATCTCGATGCGCTGGAACACATGATTAGATACTGCCAGAATAAGGAGAATGTTTTGATAATGCTAGTAAAGGAGGACAAAACTACACAATTGCCAAGCACACCACAATTATCCTAAAGGTATCCATGATTATGGAGAAACTCTTATATCTCATAAACCTCTATCTTTTTTGGTGATAATATGAGAAAGGCAGTGGCTTTATTCTTGGTCTTGTTGACGCTGTCTATGGTTCAAGTAACTTCTGTAAAAGCAGACATTTTCCCAAACGAAGTTCTAAAATTCCCAAGCACGGGCACTCCAGCTATAGCGAAACCCGGGGAGACCATAACCATCCAGGCCGCCGATGGTGTGGATATAACAAAGCTTTCAATAATCTCAATCTTAAATGGCCCCTATGACCTTAAAATCCTTAAAAAGGAAGGCAGTACTGTAATAGCCCAAATTCCAGAGGATGCAGTTCCCGGAAGCTATTTCCTTCAAGTTGAGTCCAACAAGGGAAGTATAGTGATTCCCAACGGTGTCTGGGTTCTTAAGGAATATCCAAAGGTGCTGAGAATATGGCACATAAGCGATACCCACATTACAAGCGGTTCCAAAGTTGGTTATGTGAATGGAGAAAAGTTCTGCAAAAGTTTGAGCAAATGTGGCGAGGGTGCTATCCCATTAACGAGTTATTTTGCCTCTGATAGTGCGTTTACATACGGTGCCATGAACGATGGGGTGGATGTCATAATAAACACGGGTGATGTCGTTGATACCGCAGGAGATTTGAAGGGGTACAATCTTTATCTAAACACGGTTGAAAATGCCGTGGCAACAGGAAAGCCTGCAATAATGATCAAAGGAAACCATGATGATCCTCCAACTTACTACTCAAAGCTTGTCGGTCTAACCAACTTCAACCTGACCATCGGGAAGTTCCTCATAATAGGGCTTGACTCCCATGGAGATCAGGCTCACCCCGATATGAGCCAGCTTGAGTGGATGGAGAGCGTTTTAGAGGCGAATCCTGATAAAATACCAATAGTTTTGGTGCACCATCCCTACTGGTACACAACTCCAGAAGGGAGGAGCGGAAGGATTGAAGGCTACAGCGTTTTCGATGATTGGGAAACAATAGCTCCATGGGTGAGCTGGTACTGGATTGGTGGAAAGGAGAGAACGAGCGAGGACATTGCAAAGCGCTTCCTTGAGGACGTGGAGAAGTACAACATCAAGCTCGTCCTAAGCGGACACGTCCACGCTGATTATGTCCAAGTCTACAAGGATAAGAAGGGCAACGAGCACTGGTTTGTAACAAATACTGCAACAGGTGCCCCGGATAAGAGAGAGGAAAACAACTGGTACGGCTCTAGGATAGTTGAGATAGATGAGAACGGCAATGTTAATCTTCCCTACATCCAAGATATGTTTGGCCCATTAAGCTCTCTTCCAGTTCCCCAAGAGTTCATGGTCTTCAGAAAAACGGGGAGTGATGGGAGCGGTGCTCTCTTCATAAACAAATACAAAGAAGTTAGCGGAAAGTTTGTTCTCGTTGCTCCGGAAGGGGCAAAAGTGGATGATGGTGCCACTAATATAAGCTACAAGCTCTTGGGTGAAAGGACAATTGGAGGCAAGCATTATATGCTCTTTAACATAACGGTTCCTCTTGGGGAGCACCAGCTCGTTGTAACTAAAGCCCCGGACAAAACCAAGCCCACCGTGAAGATAGCATATACCTCCCCTGCAAAGCCAAAGGTTGGAAAGCCCTTTAAGGTGTACTTCAAGGCGAGTGATAATGTTGGGGTCAAGGAGCTTTACGTGGAGATAGTCACAGCAGATGGAAGTAAGAGGTATACCGTAATCCCAACCAAGGGGGATCCCAATGGGGACTACTTCTATGCCCAAGTGGATAAGGTTGATACGGCAGATTACATAATTAGAGCAGTTGCCATAGATTTCAATGGGAATGAAGGAAAAGCCGAAAAAATCGTAGGAAAGCCACCAGCAACCACAACTACAACTACAAGTACAACAACAAGCACTACAACAACGTCAACAACCACAACATCAACAACGAGCATAACAACGTCAACCACGACAACAACAAGCACCAGCTCGACAACTACACCAACTTCGAGTGCTCAAGGGGGAACATGCGGACCGGCCACAATAGTTGCACTGGCATTAATTCCCCTTCTCATGAGGAGGAGAAAGTGATCTCCTCCTTTTTATTTAAAAACTCGTCATTTATAGAATCTCCTGAGGTACGATTTCATTTTCTCGAAATCTACAATCCGCATTGAGTCGACCATCCAATCGGGCAGATCCCTCTTTATGTTGCTCCAGTATGCCCTGTAATCGAGGATTAAAACAACACCTCTATCCTCTTCGCTTCTATGAACCCTTCCCGCCGCTTGAGCCAGCCTCCTGTGAGCCGGGAGGTAGTACCCATAGTATCTCCCCTTCCTTTGGAATTTGTTCTCAAAATATCTCACCTGGGCTTCCACTCTAGGGGTTGGTCTTGAGTAAGGTATTCCTACCAAAATTGCCCCGTTCATCTCATCCCCCATATAATCCTGCCCTTCGCTGTTTCTTCCTCCCATGACTCCAAGTAAAACGCCTCCCTCTCCTCTGGAAGCATTTTTAAACGCTTTGACGAGGATATCATTTTCCTTTGAGGTTGCTCCCTTCTTTTCGATGAAAACCTTCTTTCCCACTTCTTCTTGGATTCTAAGGGGGAGATTTACGGAAATGAGTCCTTCCAGAACCTCATAGGAAGCCGTGAAAACTCCAACGTTCTTCGGGATGAGCTTTGAGGCTTCCACAATGTATTCAGCCATTCTCTTGTAGAGCTCCATCCCGCGCTCGGCCCCTCTCGTGGAGACATCCTTTGCAACCATCACAAGGGCATTCTCCCTCTTAACCATGCGGGGAAACTTCTTGAGCATGACATTTTCAATACCCATAACATCTTTGAATGCCTCCATGGGGGAGAGCGTTCCGGACATGAAAATACATGAATGAACCTCTTTCACAAAGTCAAGCGCTTTCGAGGGGTCAAGAGCCACAAGCTCAAGTGAAAAGTATCCATTTTCTCTCTTCATTAAAAAGAGGTAGTCCTCCCTGTCCACCATTGCAAGCCAGTTCAGAAGAAACTCTCCAACCCTTCCAACGTATGAGCGGGGAGGTTTGTTCCTTTCGATTTTATCCTCCCTGATGGCATCTCCCACTTCGACCATCTGATTCAGGAATTTTAAGAGAATCCTAGAGTTGATATTCAGCGTTTCGAAGAGGTGCTTAAAGATGTCCGCTGGACTTATGGGGATTTCCTCCACTTTATAAGCTTCAGCCTTCTCCTGAAACAGCTTTTCGAGACCTTTCGAGAATATGCTGAGGAAGTTCGCTATCTCATGCTCATTGTATTCATCCGCCTCTTTTATGGCCCGTGCCACACTGAAAATGCTCAACCTATCGCTCAATGCATTTATGGCTTGGTCGGGCAGATTGTGAGCTTCATCGAATATTAGGATTAGATCGGAGTAATCAAAATCAAAATACTTCATGAAATTCTCCCTAATTGAAGGGCTCAGCATGTAGAGGTAGCTGGCAACTATAACGTCAGAGCCGAAGGCTATTTTGCGCGTGAGCTCATAGGGACAGAATTCGAGCATCTCCGAGTACCTTAAAATCTCACCTGGTTCTGAGGGGTTCTCCAAGAAGTAGTTTGCTATCTCATCGAATTCCTCCTTTTTTTTCTTTACATTCTCAAAGAACTCACATTTTTTGAGCTTCCTTAAATTCCTGCACACTATCATTGCATTGTAGGCATCGGGGGCGAAGTTTTGAATGTATTGATGAAGGCACAAGTCTTTTCTGCTTCTGAATTCCACGCCGCTGACCGGATTCGCGTTATTTATCGCTTTGAGTTCTTCTATGACGCGATCCATCTGTTTATGTGTTCTTGCGAGGTAGATTACCTTATACCCCTGCTCCTTTGCATAGGGAAGAACACCCGCCAGCACACTGATTGTCTTTCCAAATCCTGTAGGTGCTTCTATTATGGCATTTTTCCCTTCCCTAACGGCTTCTTCAACTATTCTGATGAATTCTTCCTGATGTGGACGAAGTTCGCTGTATGGAAAGTACTCACTCATAAGCATCATCAAAACTTCGAGGGAGGAGGTTTATATGGATATCGGAGGTGCTGTTAGGATAAGTGTGGGTGTGGGTTTACCCTCTTTGCGGGCATTATCATACCTCTTATCCTGACGGTATGGATATCGGAAAAGGAAATGATACTGTCGGGATAATTGTGGTGTGCTTGGCAATAGTGTACCTCTTTACAGGCTTTATCACAAATTCTGTCAGTATAATGAGAATGCGAAGGAAATAAAGGAAATTAAAGATAAATTTTCTTCAAAGCATCTTCTGCAGCTTTTAGTGTGGCTGGAGCCGTAGGAGCAGGAGTTAACATGGGGTGGGTGCCTATCTGAAGGTTGATATATTTGGATGCGGTGTAGCCACTTTCGATTGCAAAACCCACCAAGTTTATCATCTCCCCTATAGTATCCCCACCAGCCAGCTGTCCTCCTAAGAAAAAGCCTCCCTGTTTTGTAAAGATGAGCTTCGCAAAGACTTTGTTTGAGTCAGGCAGGGATGCAGGATGTTTATCAAACACTTCACTCCTTCCAATCACATATTCGAAGCCCTCTTTTTTAGCACTTCTTTCAATTAATCCTGCTGCCCCTAAAGACAGGTTTCCAACTTTCGTAGCGAATATACCAAGAGTTCCCTTAAATTGTTTGAATGCTTTTATTTGATATAGATTTGCTCCAGCTATCCTAGCTTCTGTAGTTGCAACGGAGGCAAGCATTGCTGGTTTTGGCTTTCTTGTGAAAAAGTCCCTTTTCTCTGCACAATCTCCTACGGCAAAGACATCCGGATGAGAAGTGCGCATATATTCATCGATTTCTATGCCATATTTGGTCACTTTCAATCCACTCTTTTCTGCAAGCTCTGTATTTGGCCTGACTCCAGTGGATACAATAACTAAATCTGTATCTAGCTTTTCCCCTGTAGATAAGAGAACTCCATTAACGGAGTCCTCACCGGTTATTTCTACAACCTTTGTGTTTGTATATACGTTGACACCGATATTCTTTAGTTCGGCTTCTGCTAACTCACAAAATTCATC
>QMUB01000060.1 GCA_003663695.1 Thermococci archaeon
ATATTGAAAATATTCAGGATATTGTGGAGCTTGAGTTGATGCGCAACGGTCTTTTTAATGTCGCAAAGGCCTATATCATCTATAGAAAAAAGAAAGCGGAGATAAGGGAAGAGAAGAGAAAGGTACTGAACAAGGACAAGCTCGATGATATCGATAAGAGATTCTCGATAAACGCTTTGAGGGTTCTTGCCAGCAGGTATTTAATAAAAAACACGGAAGGGAAGATAATAGAGAGCCCGAAGGAGCTTTTTGAGCGCGTCGCTACCCTTGCCGTCATCCCCGACATCCTCTACGACGAGAGAGTATTCTCAAAGGAGGGGGGCTTCAAGCAGGATTTGAGCAATTTGATTTACTACCACGAAATTATGGATGAATACGACGGAAAACTCAGCATCGGAAGATTCAAGCTCAACAAATATCATTTCGAACGTTTGCTAAACCTCTATGAGGAGCTTGCTCAGAAAGGGCATATGAAAATAAGCATAGATGAACTCATTAAAATGATAGAACATGGAGAGTTTGATGAGTATGAAGATGAGGTTGAGGAGTACTTTAGACTCATGACCTCCCAGATATTCATGCCAAACACTCCAGCATTGATAAATTCGGGGAGACCTTTGGGAATGCTCTCGGCCTGCTTCGTTGTGCCCATAGAGGACGATATGGAGAGCATAATGAAAGCTGCCCACGATGTAGCCATCATACAAAAAATGGGGGGTGGCACAGGTTTAAACTTCTCAAAACTCCGCCCTGAGGGTGATATTGTTGGAACCACAACGGGGGCTGCAAGTGGGCCCATATCATTCATGCACCTCATAGATGCCGTTAGTGATGTCATAAAGCAGGGCGGCGTGAGACGGGGGGCTAACATGGGGATTCTCGAAGTCTGGCACCCCGATGTCGAGAAATTCATCCACGCGAAGGAGAAGAACGTGGGAACAAACGTCCTAAGCAACTTCAACATAAGCGTGGGGCTCTGGGAGGACTTCTGGGAAGCCCTCAAGGAAGGAAAGAAGTATCCACTTATAAACCCGAGGAACGGGGAAAAGAAGAAGGAGGTCGACCCCAAGGCACTTTTTGAGGAGCTCGCATTCATGGCGTGGAGCAAGGCAGATCCGGGTGTGGTCTTCTTCGATGTTATCAACAAAAGAAACGTTCTCGAGCCTGCAAAGGGTGAAAAAATACGGGCTACCAACCCGTGTGTTGTCGGCGAGACCAGGGTTCTGACGCCAGAAGGCTACATAAAGGCTGAAGAGCTCTTCCGCCTCGCAAAGGAGCGCGGAAAGAGGGAAGCCGTGGCAGTGGAGGGTATAGCAGAGAAAGGTGAACCCTACGCGTACTCCGTTGAAGTTCTCCTGCCCGGAGAAGAAAAGGTCGAATACAGAACGGCTCACGGCAAAGAGCTGGTGATAGCCGACCCAATAGCGGTTCCGGCTTACGTCTGGAAGGTCGGAAAGAAGACCGTCGCAAGAGTCAGGACCAAGGAAGGCTACGAGATAACGGCAACGCTTGACCACAGATTGATGACGCCAGAAGGCTGGAAGGAGGTAGAAGATCTTAAGCCTGGTGATAAGATAATCCTGCCACGTTTCGAAGTCGAGGACGAGTTTGGAAGCGAGAGCATAGGTGAGGATATCGCCTTCGTCCTAGGATGGTTCATCGGGGATGGATACCTCAATACCAAGGATAAAAGGGCGTGGTTCTACTTCAATGCCGAGAAGGAGGAAGAAATCGCCTGGAAGGTCAGAGAGATACTGGTTAAACACTTCGGAATCAAGGCTGAACCACACCGCTACGAGCTCGGTGTTCGCGGAAAGGCATATGAATGGATTGAAAACATCGTTAAGACTAATGAAAAGCGCGTTCCAGAGCTGGTATACCGGCTTAAACCCAACGAGATTGCTTCATTCCTCCGCGGTCTCTTCAGCGCCGACGGCTACGTTGACAATGACATGGCGATAAGGCTGACCTCCCGCGACAGAGAGCTCCTCCGGGACGTTCAGAACCTACTGCTGCTCTTTGGAATCCTATCCAAGATATACGAGAGGCCGTATAAGAGCGAGTTCAAGTACACCACCAAGAACGGCAAGGAGAGAACTTACGAAGCCGGGGGCTACTATGAACTCGTAATAGCGAACTACAGTAGAAAGCTTTTTGTGGATAACATAGGCTTCGAAGGATACAAGACGGAGAAGCTCAGCCTCAAGAAGACCAAGAGAGACGAAGCGATAGTCACGGTCGAGAGCATTGACGTGCTTGGCGAGGAGATCGTCTACGACTTCACCGTCCCAGGTGAGCACAGTTACATAAGCAACGGCTTCATGAGCCACAACTGCGGAGAAGAGCCTCTCTATGACTACGAATCATGCAACTTGGCATCTATAAACCTTGCAAAATTTGTGAGATATGATGAAAACGGAAAGCCATACTTTGACTGGGATGAGTATGCTTATGTGATTCAGAGAGTGACAAAATACCTCGACAACGCAATAGATGTCAATAAGTTTCCACTTCCCGAGATAGATCACAACACGAAGCTCACGAGAAGAATAGGTGTCGGAATAATGGGTTTAGCAGATGCCCTCTTTAAGCTCGGTATAACGTACAACAGTAAGGAAGGTTATGACTTCATGCGCAAGGCCACCGAATACCTCACCTTCTATGCTTATAAGTACAGCGTTGAGGCTGCCAAAAAGCGCGGTACATTTCCGCTCTATGAAAGAACAAAGTACTCCGAGGGCGAACTGCCCGTCGAGGGTTTCTATCACCGGGAGATATGGAACCTACCATGGGATGAACTCGTTGATGAAATTAAGAAATACGGTGTTAGAAATGGTATGATTACTACATGCCCGCCCACGGGGAGCGTCTCAATGATTGCCGATACTTCCAGTGGGATAGAACCAATATTTGCCCTAGTTTACAAAAAGAGCGTTACTGTGGGAGAGTTCTACTATGTGGATCCCGTTTTTGAGCAGGAGCTGAAGAGGAGGGGACTGTACAGCGATGAAATACTTCAAAAGATAAGCGATAACTACGGAAGCATCCAGGGTCTTGAGGAGATTCCAGAAGATATGCAAAGAATCTTTGTAACTTCAATGGACGTGCACTGGCTCGATCATTTGCTCGCACAGGCTGAAATTCAGCTGTGGCTCACCGATAGCGCAAGCAAGACCATAAACATGCCAAACGATGCAACTGTGGAGGATGTCAAAGCGGCTTATCTCATAGCCCACAAACTGGGATGCAAGGGTGTGACCGTCTACAGGGATGGCTCTCTAAGCGTTCAGGTTTATAATGTGGAGGGACAGAAAAAGCAGCGTATCAAGGCAAAACCAAGTGATTATGCCGTTAAAGTCTTGAAGGACATTGTTGAAAGGGAACCATGGCTGGAACGCTTCATAGATGTGAAAGCAATAATAAACGGGAGCAATGGAAAGAAGGGAATAACCTTTACAATAAACAGAACACCCGCCCCAAAGAAGGAGGAACCGTCAAAGGATATTAAAGAGCTCCTTGGGGTTGTATACTGCCCTGTCTGCTATGAGAAGGATGGAGAACTTGTGGAGCTTAGAATGGAGAGTGGATGTGCCACATGTCCAAAGTGTGGCTGGAGCAAGTGCGTCATCTCCTGACCCTTTCCTTTTTCCAGTACCGTACAGGTTTTCCTTAGAGATAGACTTTTATATTTATGAAACTATTCTCGAATGAGGTGATACCATGCAGTTTGAGGATGCTTACAAAGAGGTTTACGAAATTGTGAAACCAAAATACAGGCTTTTCACGGCAGGCCCTGTTGCATGCTTTCCTGAGGTTCTTGAAATAATGAAGGTGCAGATGTTCAGCCACCGTGCGGCCGAATACAAAGAGATGCATGTTGATACAGTTGAGAAGCTTAAAAAATTCCTCGAAGTTGAGAGGGGAGAGGTTCTCCTATTTCCAAGCTCCGGCACTGGAGTAATGGAAGCCAGCATAAGGAACGGCGTTTCCAAGGGCGGAAAGGTTCTCGTAACGGTAATCGGTGCTTTTGGGAAGAGGTACAAGCAGGTGGTTGAAAGCAACGGGCGGAAAGCAATAACCCTTGAATACGAGCCAGGAAAAGCCGCAAAGCCCGAGGATCTTGACGAGGCATTAAAGAAAAACCCTGATGTTGAAGCAGTGACGATAACATACAACGAAACATCCACGGGTGTTCTCAATCCACTTCCCGAGCTGGCTAAAGTTGCAAAAGAGCATGGAAAGCTGGTTTTCGTTGATGCCGTAAGTGCGATGGGCGGTGCCGACATCAAAGTCACAAAATGGGGAATTGATGTTGTCTTTGGAAGCTCCCAAAAAGCCTTTGGTGTTCCGCCGGGATTGGCGGTGGGTGCCTTCAGCGAGGAGTTCATCGAGATAGCGCGTGGAATGGAGGAAAAGGGATGGTACTTTGATATCCCGAGATATATAAAGGTGCAGAACGAGAAGCAGGGACCGCCTTCAACCCCGGCAATGCCGCAGGAGTTTGGATTAAACGTTGTCCTGAGGATAATAGAGAGGATGGGTGGCAAATACGAGTGGCTCGGCATGTATAGGAAGAGAAGCGAGATGATAAGAAGCGGAGTTAGGGAAATGGGCTTGGATATACTGGCAGAGCCGGGCTATGAGAGTCCAACAATTACAGCAGTATTAACTCCTGAAGGTATCAACGGAGTTGAGATCTACAACACAATGCGCGAGCGTGGCTTTGAGCTGGCCAAGGGCTACGGTGAGGGAATAAAGGAGAAGACCTTCCGCATAGGTAACATGGGTTACATGACCTTTGAGGACATTCAAGAGATGCTCACCAACCTGAAGGAAGTCGTGGAAAAATTGAGAAAGTGAACTAGAGAATCTTTTCGAGTTTTACCTTTTCTCCCTCTTCTGCAATTCTGTAGATAGCATCAACGCTTCTTGAATGTGTCCTGAAGTCAAAGGCAAGCTTCACCACGATTTCAAACTTCCCAAGAGTATCCTCATCAATCTTAAGCCAGTGCTTTATCTCACTGATTAGGTCATTTGAGAGCACGAGCGATGTAATTATGAAGGGATATTCATCTATAAGCTTTTTCAGGAGTTGAGGGACGCTCACCGTGTGGAGTGTGTCTATGATAACATAGTCAGGATTTAGCCTTTTTATCTGTTCTATGACCTCTTCCGTCCTCCTTTCGAGAGACTCTGAATTAAACTCCGTGTTTATTATATGTATGTTCCCTTTAAAGGGTTTAAACTCATTATAGGCTGTAACTACAGCTATTTTCCATTCCTCCGGGATTAAGTGAACGAGTGCCTCAACGAGTTTTGTTTTACCGCTTCGGTTCCTTCCAACTATTAAAATGTCATCTTTTTCTAGAAGGGTTTTCTTCAAAAGCTCAAGCTGCTCCTCATTTATGCTTCCATATCTGAGAAGATCTTCTGGAGTAAATATGTAAACCGTCATTTTTAATCACCATAAAATATACGCCTGGAGAAAATATAAACCTTCACCTCAGATTCTCCTTCGCTTTAATCAGCGCTACAAGGAGCTCATTCATAGGGGCTTTTAGCCCGATACTCTCCGCATATTCAACTATTTTGCCATTTATATAATCTATTTCGGTTCTCTTCCCCCTTTTAATGTCCTGAAGCATGGAGTTGTAATTATCCTTTGTGTCCTCAAGGGTATCAATTATAACATCTATGGGGTGCTCCTCAAACTCTATTCCAAGCTGCTGTGCTACCTGACATCCTTCCCTAGCAATTTCCACCAAAATCCCTTGTAAGTATCCATTTTCGAGCAAATAACCATTTTTAACTTCCAAAAGAGCCCCTATGGGATTTATCGCGGAGTTCACAATAACTTTGATCCATTTCCATCCAATTATGTTGGTGCTGGCTTCAGTTTTAATTCCTACCTCATTAAACACTCTCACGACATCCCTGACAAAATCGTCTTCACCCTTTGGATAGACGCCTATTCTGGTTATTCCCTTTCCGGTCCACCTCACTACCCCCCACCTTTCCATCGCCGCTCCATTGGTGGTTATGCCTCCCAGAACTTTCCTAGTATAGTTTAATGCGAGATCTTCATTTCCCAGCCCGTTCTGTATGCTCAGGACCCACGTATTCTTTCCTATGCATCTGCTCGCACACTCTAAGGCTGTTTTTGTTGAATAAGCTTTTGTGGATACTATTAAAAGATCCGGAGTCTCCTCTGGAGCATAAAGAGAAGCCTTTGGGTAGGTCACGAACTCCTCAACACCCGTAATTCTAAGACCCTTCTCATTTACAGCCTTCACGTGCTTCTCTCTTCCAATAAGTACGACTTCATGCCCTCCTCTGGAGAGCAAACCCCCAAAGAGAGAACCTATAGAGCCCGCGCCGAGAACATAAATCCTCATCTTCCCACCAAAAGGATTTTTAAAAAGAAAGCTTAAAGCCTTTCCGATGAATATGGAGATAGCCGTGATCCTAGTAGAGCCCGAATATCCCATAAATCTGGGTTCAATAGCAAGGGTTATGAAGAATTTCGGGGTTAAAGAGCTTATCCTCGTTAGTCCGAAGGTTAATCCAAAGGACAAGCTTGCGAGAAAGTTTGCTGTTCATGCAGTTGATATATTGGAGAATGCAAAAATCGTGGAAGATCTGGATGGGGCATTAAATCTTGTCAATTTTGCCATCGGGACAAGTGGAGTTGGAGGACAGAGATATATACCCCAGAGGAGTCCAATAACCCCAGAGGGTCTTGCGAGGAGACTACCTTCTATAGAGGGAAAATTGGGGATTGTATTTGGAAGGGAGAGTAGGGGACTCAACAATGAAGAACTTGAGAAGCTTGATTTCACCGTGACTATACCAACGAGCGAGGAATATCCCATAATGAACCTAAGTCACGCGGTTGCTGTAATCCTGTATGAGCTTTATAAGAGAAGAACAGAGGACAGTACTATCAAAACATCAACGAGGAAGGATAGAGAGATATTCATCCAGTTCTGGAGAGAGCTCATGAGAGTTCTGGATACCCC
>QMUB01000061.1 GCA_003663695.1 Thermococci archaeon
AGGAGCTGGCTCTTAGCAACTCCAGGATCTCCTACAAGCAAAACGTGACTTTCTCCTCTAAGTTTTGTCCCATCGGGCAACTGCCTGTGCACACCGCCGAAGAGAGCCAAAGCTATGCCAAGCTTTTCTTTCCTCAGACCATAAATTGCTGGCGCTATTGAGTCCACTATTGCATCGATGACGTCCGGCCTCTTTGCGAGCTCCCTTATCCTCTGCTCATCCTCGGGCGAAATGTCAAGCTCTTCAACGTCCTTGCTTATATGGTCGATATGGTTGACCTCAAGTATCTTTTTGAAGATGGGTCTCTTCTCCTTGCTCTCCATTATTATCCGCAATATCCCTGTAATAATTACCCTATCTCCAGGGAGGGCAATGTCCACGAGGTCATCCAAGAGTATCGCATCAACAAAACGGGGCATCTGCCCTCCTTTGAGGCTCTCGGGTCTATCCTGAAGCCTGAATGTTTGGAGGTTTATGAATGAGCTCTTCTCAACATTTATATCCAGATTTCTGCTTCCACAGTTCTCACACCTAGGGGGCTTCACCATTGAGGAATAGGGCTTTTGAAGCCTTATCATCTCATTTCCACAATCTTTGCATACAAAAACTGCCTTCTGGACGAAGGGTTTTACCTCGCTGATTCTCGTGATAATGCCCTCAACCTGAATAAGCCGGTTTATGTGTTCAGCGCCGAGCTCTTTAACCAGCAGAGTTTGAGGAAGGCTGTAGAACCGCGCATGAAGCGCCATTTCCTCATCAAAATCCTCAAGAAGTATGGTTCTTATGGCATCTTCGGCTGCGAGCAAAACTTCCTCCGGATTCTCTATGAGTTCCTGAGCCAGGGGAGGATTAAAGGCGTTTAAATGAGACCAGTCAATATCCAGAGATTTTTTTGGAGTAACCGTGAGCAGGTCATTGATTTTAGAAATATAGACCTTATTTCCCTTAGAATCCGCGTAATTTCTCAGGAACTCAATAAAACCTTTAATCATTTCCTCCTTTTCCATCACTCCTCACCGGACCATATCTTAGAGTTATACACCTTATTTCCCTTAGAATCCGTATAATTTCTCAGGATCTCAATAAAACCTTCAGTCATCCCCATCATTCCTCACCAAGCCATGCCATTCTCATCTTAGACATCTGGAGATATAGCTCCTTCTCCTTTGGAGTGAGCTTATTTAAAATCTCAAGACTGTTGGGTCTCAGCATCACGGATTTTAGTATCTTGTTAAATCTGAGCTTTTTCAGCTCTTTGTACTTCTCCTTTAGATTTGCGAGCTTCGTTATGTAGGAGCGCAGGGTTTCGGGGGGATATCCTCCCGGATTTTCGAGAACTTTGTTAAGAAAATACATGTAGAACTCTGTTCTGTCGTAGAGGGAGCCATCTATGGTTATTAGAGGTCTGTTTTCCCTCTCCTCTTTTATATATTTATCCAGCTCGATGATTATCTTCTCAACCTCATCAATCACCTCGACTACCCCACTCTCCCAGAGCTCCTTGGCTTTCCAGTCCTCAATAAGCACCATATCTCCGGGTTTCCAGTCTCCAAAGGTACGCATGACCTTGACGGGAATTAATGCCCTTCCCACAAACATTATTCTCACCCTTTACCTCGTCAGAGACCCCATGGAATAGTCATCATACTCGGGTCTCAGCTTTTCTTCATCATCATCCGAGTTCTTCAGAAAGATATGTTGGACTTATTCTTAAGCATATCGAAAATTAGAAAAACAAGGGAAATGCTTCAAAATCCGGGTGTTAAATCCATAGGAGTTAGATCTTCAAGGAGGTGCTTGGCCAGCTTTATTGTGTTGTCTACATCCCTCACATCTGCTAGCTCAACCTGGGAGTGCATGTATTTTATGGGTATTGAGAGAACGGCAGTTGCCATTCCTTCCCTGTTTATCTGCATTATGTTAGCATCGGTTCCCGTTGGTCTCGGGCTTGCCTCGACTTGTAGAGGTATCCCATATTTCTTGGCGACTTCATCGGCAAACGCTCTAATCTTTGGATTTATGTTTGGGCCAACATCCATCACAGGACCCTTTCCAAGCTCAGGGACGATTTTACCCTTATCGCCCACCTGCTTCGCGAAGGTTACGTCCATTGCTATTCCAATCTCGGGGTCTATCCCGTAGGAAGCAACTCTTGCTCCTCTAAGTCCAACCTCCTCTTGGACGCTCCCTACAAAATATATGTCCGCTTCGTGCTTTTCAACGGCTTTTGCGGCTTCAATCATTGCATAGAGACATATCCTATCGTCGAGGTAGGGGGTGGCAAAGCGATTCTCGTTGAGCTTCACAAATGCTGGAGCGAATTCTCCAATTGTGCCCACCTTGAAGCCCATCTCCTCGGCTTCTTCCTTCTTATCGGCACCAACATCCACAACCAAGGTATCCCAATTCGCTGCTTTCTTCCTATCTTCAGGCTTTTGGAGATGAGGGGGTATGTGGCCTACGACGCCGTATTTTTCTCCCTTGTCAGTGAAGAAGCGGATTCTCTGTGCGACGAGAGTTCTTGGATCAACACCGCCCACGGGAACTATGTGCAGGTAACCGTTGTTGTCGATGTGGTTCACCATGACGCCAATTTTGTCCATGTGAGCTGCAATCATAATTTTTGGACCATTGCCTTTTTTGTGGGCTATAACGTTGCCGAGCTTGTCGACTTTAATTTCATCAACGTAATCCTTCAAAGCCTCGATTACAACGTCTCTAATTCCCGTAAACTCATAACCCGAAACACCCGGAGATTCAATAACTTTCTTCATTAAATCCCAGTCCACCATTTCAACCACCTCGTCCATTTAGATGTTAATCTTAATGTAAAATTTGCTATTTAAGCTTTATCCCTAAACCTTCATCACGTAGAAGAACCTATCCAGAGAGCCGTGAACCCTCTGGTAATATCTCTCAAGGACTTCAAAACCAATCTCCCTAGCAGCTTTTTCCGCATCAAACTGTGTCGGGAATGCTATTGCAAGGTGTCCTTCTAGAACATCGTAAATACTTTCAAGGGCTTTTTTGTAAAGCTCCTCCCTGTTCCATCCGGCTAGAGTTGCAGAGGTTCCATATGGTGGGTCGCTTGCTATTGCCTCGAATTTCTTCTCTCCAAAAACTTCCTTGAGGTTAGTTGCATCTCCAACCCTCAAATCGTAATCCCTAACACCATAAAACTCAAGGTTCCCTTTCGCCCCTCTGACCATATCATCTCTTATGTCCACGCCATAGACCTTAAGTCCCATAAGTCCAGCTTCAATCAAAATTCCACCGAGCCCCATAAAGGGATCCAAAATTTCTCTCCTCGCTCTGGTAAGGTTGACCATTGCCCTCGAAAGGCGTGGAGGAAGAGATATTGGTTTAAAGAAAGGTCTTTTATCCGCCTTTCGGCTCTGGAATGATTTGGGATCGAAGTAGAGGCTCCTAACGCCAACCCAGAGCTTCTCACCGCAGTATACTCTAACGATGCTCTTTGGATGTGTTAAATTCACTTTAAGTCCTTCTTTTGTGATTATACCCCCAAGTTTCCCCTCAATCGCCTTTACATCGTATCTGCAGTTTATCATTCTCTCCTTTCTAACCGCAAAAGGTTCTTCCAAAAAGCTCCAATCAATCGTCTGAGCTTTTGAGTACAGTTCTTCGAGACTCTCGGCGGAGAATAAAAGGATTCCCGCTTCATGGCTCATTCCAAGGCGACTTAAAAGAGGGAGGGCACTTTCGTCTGCCTCTAAAGCCAGGAACAGGTAATCCTTGTCCAAAACCCCAAATTTAGAACTCGCTAATTCGAGCAGGGCTTTAACCTCCCCCTCTGCAAGCTCCGGCAGGTTTCCAAGAGTTTCGACATAGAGCATGTTATGGAGTTTGAGCTGGCGTATTTAAAGTTTAAGGAAGTTAAGGAATTTAAGGAAATAATTTAAACTCCAGATACTGATTATCTATCATGCAGCTCTTCAACTCAAAACTGTGTGCCGTATGCAAGGGACGAAAACTCCTATGTGGCAGACCCACGTGTCCCATTCTCGAACGTTTCAGGGTAGCCAAGAAGCTTGAACCTAAGATTAATAAAAGGGAGATTTTTGGCTCGTCTCCGCCCAGCCTGTTTGTTGGAGAATTTGGCTACCCGAAGGTTAGAATAGGTCCTTTAGTGCCTCCCCTCGAGGGGAATACATCCAATCTGGACAGCCCTTTAAAATGGGAGAACAGGAGCATCAGGGATATACTCTATTATCGTTCTCTTCTCGTTATGGGTGAAACAAAAGCTGATGTGAATGTTAGGAAGAGTGGCCGTATTCTCGGGGAGATTCAGGAGCTTGCAATGTCAATAAAACCTGTGGATAGTGAGATTCTCCTTAAAAGGAAGCCCATCTTGAAAGTTCTGCCAAGTGAGTTTGCACCTCCGATTGGACCGAAGGCAGAGCTTCTGGACTTTGAATTAACGGAGAATCCGAAAATTCCGAGAAAAACGGATTATGTAGTTAGCGATGAGTTAAAGGCAGAGCATGCCGTGATGATTCTTTATAACTCCGGTTTTGATGAATATTACATAATAAGGCTTCTATCCGCAGGACTTCTCGGCATTCAAAGGAAGCTGGTCCCCACAAGGTGGAGCATTACAGCGGTTCAGGACACCATAGGGAAGCATCTCCGGAAAGAAATCATTCACTATGAACCGATAAACGAATTTGAGCTCTACTTCCATGAATTCCTCGGGAACCGTTACACTGTCCTTTTAATGCCCGAAACCTACGCCTTTGAGCTTTTGGAGGTCTGGCTTAAGGGTTCTCTCTTCGGTAGCGAGGAACCTCAAGTGATTCATGACTATGAGGACTTTAGGGGGAGAAAGGAATATGTTAAGGAGACGGCGGGAGCCTACCATGCGGCTCGTCTGAGCGTTCTTGAAGCTTTGAGAAAGAGGGGGAGACAAGCAAGGATTTTAGTCTTTAGGGAGGTAACTCCAAAGTACTACGCTCCTGTTGGTGTTTGGCAAATTCGCCTTGGCGTGAAGAAGGCTATGGAAAATCCTGTCGGGAAGTTTGATACACTCCAGGATACACTTAATGAGGTCAAAAAGCTCTTGGAGTTAAAGCTTGAGCGCTATCTTGAGAAAAGCTGGGTCTTAGGATTAAGAAAGCAGAGAACGCTTGATGAATTTCTGAACCTCAAAACTTTTTAACTCTTCCTTCCAACTTAATTCCATGAAAAAGAAGCTTGCACTCATAAGCCTCGATGGAAACGGCATTTATAACCTCAAACACATGCCTTTCCTCCAGAGCTTGGCGGAGGAGGGTTATTTTGAGGTCGTTAATTCCATATTTCCAACCCTTACAGATCTCGTGCACACGAGCGTAATGACGGGAGTTCCTCCGAGAGTGCATGGAGTAGTTGAAAATGGATACTATGACCGTCTAACGGACACAAAGATTAATTTCTATGACTATGAGGTAGCTTTCAATCCCCATAAGGTTATAAAAGCCAGAACAATCCTCGATATTCTACGGGAAAAAGGCATTAGAAGTGCATCCGTCAGCGGATACATGATGCCACCCTTCAGCGGTGCAAATGTGAGGATATTTCCTCCATTCTTCTCCGATGATAAGCTCTATAGAGAGCACGGGAGGGACTGGCGCAAGGATAAATGGGTTGCCAGCTCGGCACTCTACCTCTATGAGGAGTGCAAGCCCGATTTACTCCTCGTTCATTTTGCATCAATAGACGGTATGGGGCACGAGTACGGTCCCCTAAGCGAAGGTGCTTTGAAAGCTGTGGAAACCGTTGATACTTCTCTAAACCTCCTCTGGGAGCGCCTCAAGGAAGAGTATGCATTCATAATATTTGCAGATCACGGTCAGGAAGCTGTCGAGAGGTGGGTTAATATAAAGATGTATCTGAGGAAGCATGGTATAGAGACCCTTAGAGTCTCGGCGGGAGGGGGAGCCCATATATATCTACGGGATCCGAACAAAGCAGAGGATGCGTACTCAATTTTAAAACGTGCTCCGGGTGTTAAGCATGTCTTTTTCAGGGAGGATTTGCCCCATCTCGATACTCCAAACAGTGGAGAGCTTCTAATCTCAGCAAAGGAAGGGTATTGGTTCTGCTCCCATAGGATGTGCAAGGGCATAAAAGGAGTGAGCCACTGGGTCAAAGGAATGCACGGTTCCATGAATGAGCCCGTTATGAAAGTCCCTCTAATTTTGTGGGGTTTTGATATTGATATAAGTCCGGAAGGAGCAAGCCTCTATGACATCGCCCCCACTGTGCTGGACTTTTTTAGGCTTGAGAAGCCCAGGGAGATGGTAGGGAAGAGTCTGATTAGGAAGGCAAATAAAGGATAATGCCTAAACTCTTCCCGGTGATTTGATGAAAGTGGGACTAAAAGTTGCCCATGAGGTTTTTGCTGATAGAGCTTCGAGGCGTGTTTAATTTCACCTCCTGTTACTTAAGCAGTACTTGACTCTGAGAAGAATTTTCAGCGCGTAACACATTACCCCAAGCAGTACCCGCGTTACAGTAGTCTCCCTCAGAAAACAAGGCATCCTGTCACCAAACCAGGTTGTAAAAGCACCCCAGAACCCCTCCTGTGCTTATACTCCTTCTCGGAAAACAAATGCTATGCTCTCAGGGTTTTTTAGTGTTGGATCCCCTCTTGGGAGCATGAGAATCACCTGGAAGAATTCAGCAAAAATCCTAAATAAAGGTTACTGTAAACACGCCCCAATAAATTTAAATATTTTAATAACACAAATTTTCTAGTGATAACAATGAATAAGTGGATAGGCTCCTTATGGATGATCTTTTTGTTGGTATGTCCATGTCTTTCTGAAATACAAGCCACAGAATCTACAATAATCCTCGTAAGTGATAACGAAGCAGACTTATGCGTGGCATATACAATTAGTAATGAGCTTGGATATCCCATTGTAATAACTCCTTGGGGCAAATACGATCATGAGATAGGAGAAAGTGTTCTTTTATTATGTCCATCCAAAGTCATAATTATTGGA